>CAZZWY010000469.1:0-3783 GCA_964657785.1 uncultured Acetobacteraceae bacterium | reverse complement strand
CGCGGGTCGTCCCAGTTGCGCCAGACCGACGCGAGGGTCACGAGCGCGTTGATGCCGACCATCTGCATCGCGCCGTCGCCGACGATCGCGATCACCGGCCGGCCCGGGTGGGCCCACTTGGCCGCGAGCGCGTAGGGGATCGCCGAACCCATGGTCGCGAGGCCGCCCGAGAGCGAGGCCATCATGCCGCGCCGCATCTTCAGGTCGCGCGCGAACCAGAAGGCGGTCGAGCCGGCATCGCCGGTGATGATGCACTGGTCGGGCAGGCGCGGCGAGAGCTCCCAGAACACGCGCTGCGGATTCACCGGCTTGGCCTCGAGGTGCGCCCGGCCTTCGAGCACCTGCCACCAGCGCGCCACGTCGGCTTGGACCTTCTCGCGCCAGCGCCGGTCGGTCTTCGGCGTCAGGAGCGGCAACAGGGCGCGGATCGTCGCGGCCGCATCGCCGGCGAGGTTCACCTCCATCGGATAGCGCAAGCCGAGGCGCCGGCCTTCGATATCGATCTGCACGCCGCGGGCCTTGCCTTCCTCGGGCAGGAATTCGGTGTAAGGAAAATTCGAGCCGATCATCAGCAGCGTGTCGCACTCGTTCATGAGCTGGCTGCTCGGCTGCGTGCCGAGCAATCCGACCGCGCCGGTCACCCACGGCAGATCGTCGGGCAGCACCGCCTTGCCGAGCAGCGCCTTCGCGACACCCGCGCCGAGCACCTCGGCGATGCGGATGACCTCGTCGGTCGCCTGCAGGGCGCCGGCACCCACCAGGATCGCGACGCGCTGGCCGGCATTGAGCACCGCCGCCGCCGCGGCGAGATCGGCGTCGGACGGCACCGGCCGACGCACCGGCATGCCGAGGCCGCTGTGCATCATGCCGTGCGCGTGCGGCGGCTTGACGACCGCCGGCAGGGTCTGCAGGTCGTTCGGCACGATGATGCAGGTGACGGTGCGCTGGTCGCGCGCGGTGCGCACGGCACGGTCGACGAGATGGCGGATCTGCTCCGGCACGGTCGCCATCTGGACGAAGGCCGAGGCCACGTCCTTGAAGAGCGACACGAGGTCGACCTCCTGCTGGAACTCGGAGCCGAGCGACGTGCGGGCCTGCTGCCCGACAATCGCGACGACCGGCTGGTTGTCCATCTTCGCGTCGTAGAGGCCGTTCAGCAGATGGATGGCGCCGGGCCCCGAGGTCGCCATGCAGACGCCGACCTCGCCGGTGAACTTGGCGTGGCCGCAGGCCATGAAGGCGGCGAGTTCCTCGTGGCGGGTCTGGACGAACTCGATCTTGTCCTGCATGCCGCGGAGCGACCCCATCAACCCGTTGATGCCGTCGCCGGGGTAGCCGAAGATGCGCCGCACACCCCACTCGTGCAGGCGGGTCAAGAGGTGGTCGCTGACGTTCTGGCGCATCGGGGGTCCTTCGGGAAAAGTCGCAGGTCGCGGCAAGCGCCGTTCCCGATCAGTACAGCACCCGGCAGCGGATCGTCCCCGGGATGGAGCACAGGTCGCCGTACGCGATCTGTTCGGCCGTGCTCTCGACGTCGGTCACGACGTAGCCGACCTCG
This sequence comes from uncultured Acetobacteraceae bacterium, assembly GCA_964657785.1. Taxonomy (GTDB): domain Bacteria; phylum Pseudomonadota; class Gammaproteobacteria; order Burkholderiales; family Burkholderiaceae_C; genus LMDS01. The sequence goes on along the minus strand of CAZZWY010000469.1, from coordinate 2,225 downwards.
TCGTTGGTGCGCAGGTACTGGGCGTCGATGTTGATGCCGGCGGCCGAGAAGCGTTCGTTGATGCGGGCCATCACGCCCGGGACGTTGTTGTGGATGTGCAGGAGGCGCGAACGGCCGGTGTGGGCCGGCAGGGTCACCTCGGGGAAGTTGACGGCCGAGGCGGTCGAGCCGTTGTCGGAGTAGCGCGTGAGCTTGGCGGCGACCTCGCGGCCGATGTTGGCCTGCGCTTCCGCGGTCGAGCCGCCGATGTGCGGCGTCAGGATCACGTTGTCGAAGCGCACCAGCGGCGACTCGAAGCGGGCCTCGTTGCCCTGCGGCTCGACCGGGAAGACATCGATCGCCGCGCCGTGCAGGTGCTCCCGCTCGAGCACGTCGGTGAGCGCCGCGATGTCGACCACCGTGCCGCGCGAGGCATTGATCAGGTGGCCGCCGGGCTTCATCTGCGCGAGCTGGGCGGCGCCGATCATCTCCTTCGTCTCCGGCGTCTCGGGCACGTGCAGGCTGACGACGTCGGCGGCGCCGAGGAGGGCCGCGAGCGTCGGCAGCTGGCGCGCGTTGCCGAGCGTGAGCTTGGCCTCGATGTCGTAGAACACGACCGACATCCCGAGCTGCTCGGCGAGCACGCCGATCTGCGTGCCGATGTGGCCGTAGCCGACGATGCCGAGCGTCTTGCCACGAACTTCGAAGGAGCGTGCGGCGCTCTTGACCCAGCCGCCGCGGTGGAGCACGGCGTTCTTGTGCGGAATGCCGCGCATCAGCATGATGATCTCGGCGAGGACAAGTTCGGCGACGCTGCGGGTATTGGAGAACGGCGCGTTGAAGACCGGGATGCCGAGCCGCATCGCGGCGCCGAGATCGACCTGGTTCGTGCCGATGCAGAAGCACCCGATGGCGGTGAGCTTCGGTGCGCGCGCGAGCACGTCGGCCGTGAGCTGGGTGCGCGAACGGATGCCGAGGAAGTGCGCGTCGGCGATCGCGTCGATCAGTTCCTCGCCGGCGAGCGCCTTGGGCGAGGTCACGATCTGCGAATAGCCGTCTTGCCGCAGGGTCTCGCTCGCAAACGGATGGATGCCCTCGAGCAGGACGAACCTGAGCTTGTCCTTCGGGTGGGAAAGGCGGAACGCGGTGGTCATGGGATCTCCTGAAGCGAACGAGGGTACCTGAGCGGCGGTACGCGCTCGGGTGTCGGGTCATCCGGTCCCGCGCATCGGACACGTCCTACGTGCCCCGGTGCCGCCTCCCGCTGCCGGCAGCGGGACGCGCGGCGCAGAATTGACGCCTTATGTGCATCCGCAAGAGCCTGCCTCCGCAGGGTTCCGCTTGAACCTTTTCCACTGCACCCACTGCCATCAGCGCGTCTTCTTCGACAACCTGCGTTGCGAGACCTGCGGCTCGAGCCTCGGCTTCGTCCCGAACGAGCGCCAGATGGTCGCGTTTGCCGTCGATGCCGACGACCACTGGGCGCGCCAGGGCGACGGGCGCATGCAACGGCCGTGCTCGAACTATGCCGTCGAGGGCGTCTGCAACTGGATGGTGGAGGCGGACGACGCGTGCCCGCTCTGCGTGTCGTGTCGCACCACGAACATCATCCCGGCGCTCGGCAACCCGGAAAACCGTCGCTACTGGCTGCTTCTCGAGCAGGCCAAGCGACGCCTTTTCTACACCTTGCTCGGGCTGCGGCTGCCGGCCCCGAACAAGCAGGTCGACCCGGTGAACGGCCTGGCGTTCCATTTCCTCGAGGACATGAACCCGCAGCAGCATGTGATGATCGGCCACGACGGCGGCGTCATCACGCTCAACATCGCCGAAGCCGACGACGCGCTGCGCGAGCAGACCCGCACCGCGATGCGCGAACCGTATCGCTCGCTGGTGGGGCATTTCCGGCACGAGTCCGGCCACTACTATTGGGACCGGCTCGTCAAGGACACGACCTGGATCGACGAGTATCGCGCCCTCTTCGGCGACGAGCGCGTCGGCTACGAACAGGCGCTGCAGCAGCACTATGCGAACCCGATGGTCGACTGGCACGTTTCCTACATCAGCGCCTACGCCAGCTCGCATCCGTGGGAGGACTGGGCCGAATGCTGGGCGCATTACCTGCACATGGTCGACGGCCTGGAGACGGCCGCCGCCTGGGGCCTTCGGCTCGAGCACGCCACCCCGGCCGGGCCGCCGCTCGACGCCCATCCGGTCGATTCCGACGCGCCATCGGTCGAGCGGTCGTT
>CAZZWY010000468.1:0-3784 GCA_964657785.1 uncultured Acetobacteraceae bacterium | reverse complement strand
CGCTCGCTCTGCTGGATCGCGATCATGCCTTTCGTGCCGCGGCCGTGGCGCGTGTACTCGGTGATCGACGTGCGCTTGCCGAAGCCGTTCTCGGTGGCCGTGAGCACGCTCTGCGTCTCGTCCTCGGCCACCAGCATCGCGATCACGCTCTGGCCGTCCTCGAGGTTCATGCCGCGCACACCGCGGGCGTTGCGGCCCATCGGCCGCACGTCGTCTTCGTCGAAGCGGACGGCCTTGCCGCCGTCGGAGAAGAGCATCACGTCGTGCTTGCCGTCGGTGAGTGCCGCACCGATGAGGAAGTCACCCGGGTCGAGGTCGACCGCGATGATGCCGGCCTTGCGCGGGTTGCTGAAGTCGTCGAGCGCGGTCTTCTTGACGACGCCCTGCGCGGTCGACATGAAGACATAGTGATCGGCGGGGAAGCTTCGGAAGCCGTCGGTCAGCGGCAGCACGACGTTCACTTTCTCGCCCGGTTGCAGCGGGAACATGTTGACGATCGGGCGCCCGCGCGAGCCGCGCGAGCCCTGCGGCACCTCCCAGACCTTCAGCCAGTAGACGCGCCCCTTGTTGGTAAAGCAGAGGATGTAGTCGTGCGTGTTGGCGATGAAGAGCTGGTCGATCCAGTCGTCGTCCTTGGTCTGCGTCGCCTGCTTGCCACGGCCGCCGCGCTTCTGTGCCCGGTACTCGGACAGCGCCTGGCTCTTGATGTAGCCGGTGTGCGAGAGCGTCACGACCATGTCGGTCGGCGTGATCAGGTCCTCGGTGCCGAGGTCGGTCGCGTTGTGTTCGATGGTGCTGCGGCGCGCGCCGAGCTTGGTCTGGCCGAATTCCTGGCGGATCGACGCGAGCTCGTCGGAAATGATCGTCGTGACGCGCGAGGGCGTGGCGAGGATGTCGAGCAGGTCGGTGATGTGGGCCATCACCTCCTTGTATTCACCGAGGATCTTGTCCTGCTCCAGGCCGGTGAGCCGCTGCAGGCGCATCTGCAGGATTTCGCTCGCCTGATCGTCCGAGAGGCGGTAGAGACCGTCGGCCTGGATGCCGAACTCCTTGGGCAGGCCTTCGGGGCGGTACGCGCCGAGGCCGGCCGGGTTCTCTCCGGCAACACGCGCGAGCATCTCGCGCACCATCGACGAATCCCAGCTCTTGCTCATCAACGCCGCCTTCGCGACCGGCGGCGTGGGCGAGGCCTTGATCGTCTCGATGAACTCGTCGATGTTCGCGAGCGCGACCGCCAGGCCTTCGAGCACGTGGCCGCGTTCGCGCGCCTTGCGCAATTCGAACACCGTGCGGCGGGTGACGACCTCGCGCCGGTGCTCGAGGAAGACGGCGATCAACTCCTTCAGGTTGCACAGGCGCGGCTGGCCGTCGATCAGCGCCACCATGTTGATGCCGAACGTGTCCTGCAGCTGCGTCTGCTTGTAGAGGTTGTTCAGCACGACCTCGGGCACTTCGCCGCGCTTGAGTTCGATCACGACGCGCATGCCCGACTTGTCGGACTCGTCCTGGATGTGGCTGATGCCTTCCAGCTTCTTCTCGTGCACCAGCTCGGCCATGCGCTCGAGCAGGTTCTTCTTGTTCACCTGGTACGGGATCTCGTCGACGATGATCGACTGCCGCTGGCCGCGGTCGATGTCCTCGAAGTGGCACTTGGCCCGCATGATCACGCGGCCGCGGCCGGTGCGGTAGCCGTCCCGCACGCCGGAGAGGCCGTGGATGATGCCGGCGGTCGGGAAGTCGGGCGCCGGGATGATCTCCATCAGTTCGTCGATGGTCGCGCCCGGGTTGCGCAGCAGGTGCTGGCAGGCGTCGACGACCTCGTTCAGGTTGTGCGGCGGGATGTTCGTCGCCATGCCGACCGCGATGCCGCCCGAGCCGTTGACCAGCAGGTTCGGCAGCCGCGTCGGCATCACCAGCGGCTCTTTCTCGGAGCCGTCGTAGTTGGGCCCGAAGTCGACCGTTTCCTTGTCGAGATCGGCGAGCATCTCGTGGGCGATCTTCGCGAGCCGGATCTCGGTGTAGCGCATTGCCGCGGCGTTGTCGCCGTCGACCGAGCCGAAGTTGCCCTGGCCGTCGACGAGCATGTGGCGCATCGAGAAGTCCTGCGCCATGCGCACGATCGTGTCGTAGACCGACTGGTCGCCGTGCGGGTGGTACTTGCCGATCACGTCGCCGACGATGCGGGCCGACTTCTTGTACGGGCGATTCCAGTCGTTGTTCAGCTCGTGCATCGCGAACAGCGAACGCCGGTGCACGGGCTTTAAGCCGTCGCGCGCATCGGGCAGCGCGCGGCCGACGATCACGCTCATCGCGTAGTCGAGGTAGGAGCGCCGCATCTCCTCTTCGAGGCTGATCGGCAGGGTTTCCTTGGCGAACTGGGTCATGCGGCTACTTGGGCGAACTTCAGGGCGACGATTCGGGCCGCGGTCGCAGCCAAGCGTAGGAGCTTGCCGACAAGCGCAGTGCAGCCCTCGATTCTAGGCGTGCAAGCGTGTCGCATCGATGCAACAACGGTCGCCGCGCAGGAGCCGCACCGGTCCAAAATCCAGTTGCGCGAAAGTTCGATGGCACAATCGATCGGTCGGTGGTCGACGCCCGTTGACGTCTCATTGCCCGGGGGTTGGCCAGTACTTTTCCGATTCCGGTTCGGACGTTTTGCAGAACATTACTGCGCCTTCCCTCAAGAGGAGAATCATGAAGAAACTGAACCAGGTGGCGTCGCTCTTTGCAACCGCTGCCCTCGCAACTTCGATGTCTGGCGCGTTCGCGCAGACGGTCGACAATTGGGTCGGTGGCACCGGTCCGATCCCCTGGAAGAACGGTACGAACGAGCTCTGCTGGAGAGACGGCAACTGGACCCCGGCGACCGCGCTCGCCGATTGCGATGGCGCACTGAAGCCGACGCCGGTCGTGGTGCCGCCGCCTCCGGCGCAGGCCCCGCCGCCTCCGCCCCCGCCGCCGCCGGCTGCAGTCGTTCCGGCTGTGACGAGCGAGAAGGTGACCTTCGCTGCCGACGCCTTCTTCGACTTCGACAAGTCGGTGCTGAAGCCGGAAGGCCGCGCCAAGCTCGACGATCTCGTCAGCAAGATGGGCGGCATCAACCTCGAGGTGATCATCGCCGTCGGCCACACCGACTCGATCGGTACCGATGCCTACAACCAGAAGCTGTCGGTGCGTCGTGCCGATGCCGTCAAGGCATATCTGGTGAACAAGGGCATCGAGAAGAACCGGGTCTACACCGAAGGCAAGGGCGAGAAGCAGCCGGTTGCCGACAACAAGACCCCCGCCGGCCGTGCTCAGAACCGTCGCGTGGAAATCGAAGTCGTCGGAACGCGCGGCAAGTAAGAAGAAGCCCGATCGACCTGCCTCGGCAGGCGGTCCCGACAAACCCCGCCTCGGCGGGGTTTTTTACTTGCGGGCCGCCGACTTCACTTGGGAATACCATCCTCCGATGATCAATGCCGACCCTCAGGAGCTCGCCAAGTTCGGCGAACTCGCCCATCGCTGGTGGGACGTGAACAGCGAGTTTCGTCCCTTGCACCAAATCAACCCGCTGCGGCTGGACTGGATCGACGCCCAGGCCCGTCTCGCCGGCAAGCGGGCACTCGACGTCGGCTGCGGCGGCGGCATCTTGTCCGATGCGATGGCCCGGCGCGGCGCCGACGTGCTGGGAATCGATCTGTCGACCAAACCGCTGAAGGTGGCACAACTGCATGCCTTGGAGGCAGGCACCGAACGTGTCGAGTACCGCGAGGTCGCGGCCGAGGCGCTCGCGGCGGAGGCG
>CAZZWY010000467.1:0-3802 GCA_964657785.1 uncultured Acetobacteraceae bacterium | reverse complement strand
CGAAGTCATCCGCCGCCTCGCGGTGGAGGAGGGGTTGACGATGATCATCTCGACCCATCAGCTGCGTTTCGCGGCCGAGGTCGCCGACCGCGTCGTCTTCCTGTCGGGCGGACGCATCGTCGAGAGCGGGCCCGCGCTCGACGTGCTGCAGCGCCCGCAACAGCCCGAGACCGCGCGGTTCCTGCGCGTGATGTCGGCCGACGTGCTGCCACCCGTCGCGCTTCCCGCGGTCCCCTGATCGCCGCCCAACGAAACCACCCCTCATGAAGCACCACACGCTCGCCGTCTCCCCGCAAACCGTCCACTGGGGCTACTTCAGCAAGGCGGTCGCGCCGTCGCTCGTCGTCGCGTCCGGGGACAGGGTCACGATCGAGACCCTGACCCACCACGCCAACGACGACCACGCGCGCATGATCGAAGGCGACCCCGGCGCCGAATCGGTGTTCGCCTGGACCCGCGACTACAAGGCGATCCCGCGCCGCGGCGCCGGCTCGGTGACCGGCCCGTTCCGGCTCGGCGAAGGCGAGGGCGTCGGCGTTCACCTGCTGACCGGCCCGGTCTTCGTCGACGGCGCCGAGCCGGGCGACGTGCTCGAAGTGCGCATCCTCGACGTGCGGCCGCGGCCGAGCTGCAACCACTGCTACGCCGGCCGCTGCTTCGGCTCGAACGCGGCGGCGTCCTGGGGCTTCCACTACCGCGACCTGATCGAGGAGCCGAAGCCGCGCGAGGTGATCACGATCTTCGAACTCGACACCACCGGCGAGCCGGTCGCGCGCGCCGTCTACAACTACGTCTGGACGCCGCAGACCGACCCGGACGGCGTCGTCCACCCCGTCATCGACTACCCCGGCGTGCGCGTCGACCCCACGCTGGTCAAAAAGCGCGAGGACATCCTGCGCAACGTCGAGGTGCCGGCGCGCCTGCACTTCGGCACGATGGGCCTGGCGCCGTCGGAGTCGGACTTCGTCAGCTCGATTCCGCCCAGCTACACCGGCGGCAACATCGACGACTGGCGCATCGGCAAGGGCGCCCGCATGTACTACCCGGTCGCCGTGCCCGGGGCGTTCTTCTCGGTCGGCGACCCGCATGCGGCGCAGGGCGACAGCGAACTCGGCGGCACCGCGATCGAGACCTCGCTCACCGGCGACTTCGAATTCATCCTGCACAAGCAGTCCGACCTCGGCGGCACCGTGCTCGAAGGGCTCGACCATCCGCTGCTCGAGACCGACGAGCAATGGTCGGTCTACGGCTTCACCTACCCCAACTACCTCGCCGCGCTCGGGCGCGAGGCGCAGACGCTGATCGCGGAGAAGTCGGCCCTCGACCCCGCCATGCGCGACGCCTTCCGCAAGCTGCGCCGCTTCCTGATGACGGTGCATCGCCTGAGCGAGGACGAAGCCATCGCGCTGCTGTCGGTCGCGGCCGATTTCGGGGTCACGCAGGTGGTGGACGCCAACTGGGGCGTCCACGGGTCGATCCGCAAGAGCGTGTTCAGGAACCGCTGACGGCCGCGGCGGGCGAGGGCGGCAGGCGCCCGGCGAAGAGCGACTTGCGGATCACGGCGTGCACGCCCCAGTTGCCGTCGACCACCTGCGTGACGCCGAAGTCGACGGCGACCGACATCAGCGAGATCGCTTCGTCTTCGCTCAGGTGCATCGCCGTCATCAGAAAGCGGCGCGTCTTGCGAAACGCGTCGCGCATCGCCGGGTCGAGCGAGGACTTCTCGTAGATCGCGCTGCGCGCCTTTTCGCCGAATTCCTTCAGGTAGTCGGGGTGGCTGAAGCCGTGGATCACCCATTCGTCGGCGGTTTCGACGAGCGGGTAGTCGATGTCGGCGAACGGCTCGTCGCGCAGGTCGCCCGCCTTGTGCAGCATGATCTGCAAGACGCCGGTGAGCGAGCACTCGATCGCGGTGCCGCAGAGCTCGCTGTCGCCCTGCGAGGCATGCGGGTCGCCGACCGAGAGCAGCCCGCCTTCGACCCCGACCCGCAGGTAGACCGTGGCCCCCTTGGCGATGCGCCAGTTGTCGATGTTGCCGCCGAAGCACGACGGCGGCACCGAGTCGACCAGGCCGGTCTCCGCCGGCGCGACGGCGATCACGCCGAAGTGGGGGCGCACGGGGATCGTCACGCCCGCGAGCACGCCGTGCTGCTCGACGATCGTCGAGCGGTCGATCGGAATGCCGGGGTAGTCGATCGTCGGGTGCAGCACGCCGTTCGGGTCGCGCTGCGGCGTCCAGCGGAAGTTGTAGACGGCGTGGGCGCAGGCCTGGTCGCGGCTGCAATCGACTTCGAAGATCGTCACCACCTCGCGCGGCTTCGGCTCTTCGAGCAGGTCGTCGTAGTGGAAGCCCCACCACGCCGCGGCGTTGCTGCCGAAGGCGCGGCCTTCGTACCTGGCGTTGGCGGCCAGGCGCGGCGCGAGGTCGAGGATGCGCACCTCGAGCACGTCGCCCGGCTGCGCGTCGCGCACGAAGATCGGCCCGGTGCAGATGTGCACGCCGAAGCCCTCGCCGCTGCCGCGCCCGTAGATCGACGCATCGGTCGGCCCGGCGCCGCGCCGGTCGACGGCCTTGCCCTCACGCGTCCAGGCGAAGACGCTCTCGGCGCCGGAATCGCCCTTGATCATGCGGTCGTGATCGTCGTAGGCGTGCTGGGTCAGCGTCTCGATCGTCACAATGTCGCCCGACGCGACCCGCAGCACCGGCGGGATCGAGCGGCTGAAATAGCCCCAGTGGATCGTCTGCGCGGTGGCGGGCAGGTGGTGGTGGCGGCCGGCGACACCGGCGCCCGTGTCTGCCGCGGCGGCCGCCGGCATCGACCGCGCCGGCACCTCGCCATCCGCGACGCGCGCGTCGACCGCGAGCGGGGCCATCTCCGGTGCCGGCGGCTCGAAGTACCCCGAGGGCCAGCCGCGCCGGATGCGCTTTTGCAGCGAGATCTGGCTCGCCTCGTTCGCCTGCTGCCGATACTGGCGCGGCGATATCTGGTAGCGGTCGCGAAAGGCGTGACTGAAATGGGCCGGGTCGTTGAAGCCCCAGCGAAAGCAGATGTCCGAGATCGACAGATGCCCGTACTGGCGGTTCGCCAGGTCCATGCGGCAGCGCTCGAGCCGGCGCTGCCGCAGATAGGTCGTGAACGTCTCGCCGATGCCTTCGAAGAGCTTCTGCACGAGGCGTTCGGAGATGCGCTCGTGGGCCGCCAGGCTCGAGAGCGCGAGCGATGCATCGCTGAGGTTCGCGTCGACGTACACGCACAACCGGTGCACGCTCGCCGCCTGGGTGGTGCTCGGGGTCGGCGCCGCCGGGTCGTGCCGCACGGCGAGGCCGGTGGCGATGAATTCCGACACCGCCGACTCGACCGGAGCGATGTCGCCGTCGTCCAGGCTGTCGAAGGCGTCGGCGAGCGCGGTGAGCGTGCCCGCGAAAAGACGCCCAAGCCCCGAGCGCCCGGAAAGATGGCCGAGCGCGACCGGGCCGAACCCCGGCAGCCGGGTCTTCAGGCTGGCCTTCGGCATCGAGACCATGAACTGCCGGAAGCTCGACCGGAAGTCGAGGCCGGCCATCGCCTGTGCCGGCCCGAAGACGATGTCGCCCGGCGCCAGCGCGACCGTGCGCCGGCCGTCGTGCAGCGCGGCGTCGCCGTCGAGATGCAGCGCGAGCCAGACGGCGTCGGCCGGGTCGCCGATTTCCAGTCCGATTCGATCCGCGTCGGTGAGGTCGGGCTGCGCAAGGTGCGCACCGGGCCGACCGGGCTCGCGCTGTCGGCGGCGTATTCCTATGCGCGGTGGCACGACATCCAGG
>CAZZWY010000466.1:0-3813 GCA_964657785.1 uncultured Acetobacteraceae bacterium | reverse complement strand
TGACCGTTCATGGCAGAAGGTTCATGGGGACTGACGACCGGCTGGGTTGCGAGGCATGGCGATCTTAGGTGAAGGTCCGGTCCAGCGTCGCCGAAGGGCAAGCGCCGTCGCCGAAATTCCGTCCGATTCGAGCGCAGACGGCGACGACGCGTAAACTGGCGGCGGTGTCGTCAAAGGAGAGCCCCGTGAAACAGATCACTGCGATCGTGAAGCCGTTCAAGCTCGAGGAGGTGCGCGAAGCGCTCGGGCAGGTCGGCGTGACCGGGCTGACCGTTACCGAGGTCAAGGGTTTCGGGCGCCAGAAGGGCCATACCGAGCTCTACCGCGGTGCCGAATACGTCGTCGACTTCCTGCCCAAGGTCAAGCTCGAGGTGGCGGTCAAGGACGTCGACGTCGACCGCTGCATCGAGGCGATCGTCAAGGCCGCGAAAACCGGCAAGATCGGCGACGGCAAGATCTTCGTCACGTCGATGGCGCAGGTGGTGAGGATCCGCACCGGCGAGACGAACGACGACGCGATCTGACGCGGCCGCCGGCCCGCTCGTCAAACGCTCAGACGCAGCCAGAGCGCGGTCATCCACAGGCCGCCGCACAGCAGCACCGCGAGGAAGACCGCGGCGCTCGCCACATCCTTGGCGCGCTTGGAGAGTTCGTGCAGGTCGAGCGAGATCCGGTCGATCGCGGCTTCGATGCCCGAGTTGAGGAGTTCGACGATCAGCACGAGCAGCACCGAACCGATCAGCATGGCGATTTCCAGCCAGTTGCGGCCGAGCCAGAAGGCGCACGGCAGCATCACCACCGCCAACCAGAACTCCTGGCGAAACGCACGCTCGCCGGCGTAGGCCGCCTGCAGCCCGTCGACCGAATGACGGGTTGCCCGGACCATCCGCGTGATCCCGGCCATGGCGCCCGGGGAGGGTGTCACGGGCTCCACCGCGGGCTCGGGCTCGGCGCCGCGCCTCGTTGACGGCGCGCCTGCGGCGGCACGTCGACGAGGCGCGTGCCGCAGAGGGCGTCGTGCCAGAACTGCCGCTGGGGATGCAGCAACGCGAGCAGCGCGTAGGCCACGACGCCGACGCCGACGGCGGCCAGCCCCTGCCAGCGGGTCCAGCCGTTGGCGGCGGCGAGCAGCGCCGCCGGCGCGAACCAGGCGCAGCTCGCCACGAACCGCGCCAACGCCAGCCCCTGCCCGAGCGGCCGCCCGGCCACGGTGACGACCCGGATGTGCCAGGTCTGCATCGGCAGCGTCTGGCCGCGGGCGGACCAGAACCAGGTGAAGTAGACGGCGTAGATCAGCAACGTGATGGCGCGCAGCGCGGTATCGCTCTGCAGCGGGTGTCGGTGGCCGGTCAGCGCCACGAACAGTGCGCCGAGCGCGCCCGGAAGCAGGCCGATCCCGAACAGCAGCAAGCCCTCGTAGACGAAGGACGCCATCCGGCGCCCGAGCCCGGGCGTCTTGCCGGGGCTGACAGCGGAAGCCGGGGCGCCAGCCTCGAGGCGGGCCGGGGCGGGCGCATCGTGCCGGCGGCCTCTCATTGCCGGGGCGGCCCTTCGGACGCCGACGCGGCCGCGGCGGCACGCATCGCCGCGCTTTGCGGCCCGTGGCGCGGCAGAAGCGTCGACTTGTTGACGTACTCCGGCGTCGCGGCGATCTTCGGCATGCCGGATTGCTGGTGCGGGGGCGGCGCGGGCGTTCGGGTGATGAGCGTCGTCGTCGCTCCGGGCCGTGCTTGAACGAGCGTCGAAGACAGCTGCCGCGGCGACGCCGCCAGGCCCGGGTTCGGCACGATGTTCGACTTGGCCTGAGGCGCTTCGCGGTCGGCCCGGTCCTTGGGGCCTCCCGGCGCACCGCCTCGGCGTGCCGGCGGCGGGGCCGACGCGGCGAGCGATGCGCGTTCGGCGAGTGCCCGCTTCTGCTCGGACGACAGCGACTGATACGCATCCCAGCGCGCCTGCCGCTCGTGCAGCGGCAGCTGCTTGGCCTCCTGGTAGCGCATCCGCGCCTGACCGCGCTGCTCGGGCGTCAGCTTCGCCCAGTCGGTCATTCGCGCCTGGATGCGGGTCCGCTCGTCGAGCGACATCTTCGGCACCCGCGCGGTGAGCACCATCCATTTGCGTTTCTGCCCCGGGTCGAGCGCCTGCCACTCGCGTTCGAGCGGTTGCAGGAAGTCCTTCTGCGGTGGCGTCAGTTCCTGCCACGTGACGCCTGCGTCCGCCGGCTCCGGGCGGGCCGGGGCACGGACGGTCGGCCGGGCCTCCTGCGACACCGGAGCCGGCGCGGATTCCGCCCGCTGCCACGGCAACGTGGCAGCGAGCACAAACGCGAGCGCCACGCCCGCGAGCGGGCGCGGCACAAAGCGTGGGTTCAGCGGGCCTCGCGCGTGACGGACGGAACGCCGGTCCCGAGGCGCGATCGCCACGTCGGTCACTCGGCCGGTGTCTTCAGGTATTCGACGAACCCCGCGTCGCTGTAGGCGGTTGGCGGCAGGTCGTCGGAGAGCAGGGCGGCATCGATCTCGGCGGCGACCGAAATCTGCGCGTTGTCCTGCCAGTCCTGGATCAGGAACAGGCCGCCGAGCAGCGCCAGGACCGGAATCGCCGCGGCGAGCTTGAGTCGCCAACCGGCACTCGTCCGGCCGCCGCCTGACATCTGCAAGCCGATAGGGTTGCCGACGAGGCCGGCCTCGGCCACCGACCCGCGCGACGCGCGGGCGCGGGTCAGCGCCTGCTCGCGGGCGAAGCGCAGGCGCTCGGTGATGTCGGGACCGAGGGCGTCGGCTTGCTCGGAAAGCCGGGAGGCGATTCGCAGCCCGAAGCGCGACTGCATGCGGTCGAGCCCGGCCGCATGGGTGGCCGGGGCGGAAGGGAACGTCGACGGCGGGGACTGTCGGGCAAAGGGAGAGGGCAGGGTGGTGATGCTGTTCATGGTCCGATTCCCTTTGTCTGCAGCGCCTTCGCCAACGAATGCACTGCGCGAGAGCAGTGCGTCTTGACGCTACCCTCCGAGCAGCCCATGACGGCTGCCGTCTCGGCGACATCGAGTTCTTCCCAGTAACGCAGCAGGAAAGCTTCCCGTTGACGCCCGGGCAGCAGCGCGACTTCGGATTCGATCGCTAGCAGGATCTGCGCCCGGGAAACGGCGTCCGACGCGTTCTCGGAACCGAGCGAACCGCCGAGCGCCTCCAGGGTCTCGAGAATGTCGAAGTCCTCGTCGCCGCCGGGCGCTTCGTAGTCGGAGAAGTTGCGCACCACGGCGTTGCGCACCTTCTGGCGCCGGAACCAGTCCATCGTCGCGTTCGACAGGATGCGCTGGAAGAGCAGGGGCAGCTCCGCCGCCGGCCGATCGGCGTACTTCTCCGAGAGGCGAATCATCGTGTCCTGGACGATGTCGAGTGCGGCGTCCTCGTCGCGAACGGCGTAGTGGGCTCGTTTGAACGCGCGCTTTTCGATGCTCTTGAGGAAGTCGGAGAGTTCTTTGTCGGAGGCCAAGGGGATTCGGGGGTGGGCTGGGCGCAAGCCGTCGGCCCGGGCTGCGATCAGTCGGCCAAGATTATGCCCTGGGTGCCGAGGCGTGATCGAAGCCGGCCGAAGGAGTGCGATAATCAGGGGCTACACGACAGTTCGGCCGGCTGCCGGACGCCCGACCTGGGCGTCTTCGCATCCCGGCCCTCATGGCACCACACCCGTCTCACGAGGACGCGGAGAGGTGCACCGATGGTTTTTCGTCAGAGAAAATCGCAAAGGTTCTCGAAAATGGACATCTCCCCCACTGAAATCAAGCGGGCCGCGTCAGCGCAACCCCATCCCGCCGGT
>CAZZWY010000465.1:0-3817 GCA_964657785.1 uncultured Acetobacteraceae bacterium | reverse complement strand
GCCGCGTTGGAGGGCGCCAGCGTGTCGCGGTCGAGTCGCACGTTGTCTTCGAGCCCGGTGCGGCAGTGGCCGCCGAGCTCGAGCGACCACTCGACGAGCGTCCGCTGGTGTCGGCCGATCCCCGCGCCCGTCCAGGTCGCATCGGGCGCGAGGCGCGCCAGCGTCCGGACGTAGAACTCGAACACCTCGCGGTCGACCGGCATCGCATTCTTGATGCCCATGACGAACTGGATGTGGAGCGGCCCGGTGATCTTGCCGGCGCGCTGCATCTCGACCGCCTGGAAGATCATCGACAGATCGAAGGCCTCGACCTCGGGCTTGATGCCGTGGGCCTTCATCTCGTCGGCGAGCCAGGCGACGAGATCGGGCGCGTTGTCGTACACCCGGGTCGGGAAATTGACGGAGCCGGTCGCGAGCGACGCCATGTCGGGCTTGAGCGACAGCATGCCGCCGCGCTCCCGGCCGGCGCCGGAGCGGCCGCCGGTCGACACCTGGGTGATGATGCCGGGCGCATGCCGACGAATGCCGTCGAGCACCTGCGCGAAGCGCTCGGGCGCCGAGCTGGCCGATTCATCGTCGTTGCGCACGTGCAGGTGCACCAGGGTCGCACCCGCCTCGTAGGCCGCCTGCGTCGACTCGATCTGCTCGCTGACGCTGATCGGCACCGCCGGGTTGTCCTTCTTCTTCGGAAGGGAGCCGGTGATCGCCACCGAAATGATGCAGGGGGTGGTCATGTCGTGCCCTTTCTGTCGTGCGGGGATGACGCAGCGGTCGGCTGCGCGCGGTTCAGAAACGGTGCAGGACGCCTGCCTGCACGCCGTTGATCGAGCGCCCGTTGACGTCGTTCGGGTTGGTGAAGTTGTACGGCAGGCCTGCCGACCCCGCGGGCCGCCAGCCGCCGTTGCCGCTGTTGGCCAGCCTGTCGACCAGGCCGTAGAGCATGGTGCGCTTGGAGAGGCTGTAGTAGGCGCCGGCGACGCCGCCGCTGGCGTTGTGGCCACCGCCCGAGGTGTCCTTGATCTTGCCGTAGAGCGCGCCGACCCGCAGCAGCGGCGTCACCCGGTAGTCGGCCGACACCTGGTAGATGTCGTAGAAGCGGTTGATGTCGGGGTTGGTGCCGGCGAGCAGCGCGCCGACGTTTCCGAGCGGCGTGCCGGTGTTGTTGCCGGCCGGGCCCGACGCGCTGTTGTTGGTCCGGACGTAGGTGAGATAGACCGTTCCGGCACCGAACGTGTAGTTGGCGTAGTAGTTGTCGTAACGCGCCGAGGTCGGGTAAGCGGCGGTCTTCGGGGCCGCGGCCTTGAGACCGGCATAGCCGACCCGCGCCGGACCGAAGCCGTAATCGAGCGCCGCCTGGTACACGGCCTTGCTGCGCGCGCCGGTCGCGACCTCCGAGGGTGCGAAGTGGAACTCGAGCAGCGCGCCCGCCCACCGGGTCGAGATGAACGAAAAGTCGTTGTCGTACCGGGACGGAACGCCGAAGGTGTTGACGATCGAGCCGAGCGTGCGCGAAGTGAAGTCGATGTAGTCGCCCCGATAGAAGATCGCGGTGTTCTGGCGACCCATGCGGAACTCGCCGAACGGTGCGGCGAGCCCCACCCAGCTCTGCCGATCGAAGCCGCGCGTCGCGTCGGCTTGCGAACCCAGCGGCGCGGTGATGCCCATCTCGAGCTGGAACTTGGCCGCGTAGCCACTGCCCAGGTCCTCGACGCCGCGAAAGCCGAGTCGCGAGCGCAGGAAGGCACCGTCCTCGAGCGCCTTGATGGAGGTGCCCGAGCTGCTGTGCATGTAGTTGAGGTATTGGTCGACGGTGCCGTACAGCGTCACGCTGTCGGCGGCGCCGGCGGTGGTGGTGACGGCCAGGCCGCAGAGAACGACGGCGGCAGGAATGACTTTGATCGACATGAACGTGTCCCCCGGAATCAATAGCGAATGGTCGAGACGGCGCGCAGCTCGTCCGCCGTCGCGGTGCCGAAGCCGAAGAACTGGAGATAGGCCGGAATCATTTCGAACAGCATGTCGGTGCCGACCTGCACCCGGCAGCCCTTGGCCATCGCAGCCCGCAGCAGCGGCGTGTACTCGGCCTTCATGACCACCTCGCCCACGAAGGCGCCGGAGGCGATTCGTTCGACATCGAAGGGCAGCGGATCGGTGTCGCGCATGCCGAGCGGGGTCGCATTGACGACGATGTCGAAACCGGCCGGATCGTTGGAGCCGGTGGTGGCGACGAGCCGCGGATAGTGGTCGAGCAGGCGCGAGCGCAGGGCCTCGGCCGAAGGCGCGTGCTGGTCGAAGAGCGCGATCTCTGCCACGCCGGCCGCCGCGAGCGAGGCGGCGATGGCGCAGCCGACGCCCCCGGTGCCCGTCACGATCGCCCGGGCGCCCTCCACCTCGCAGCCCTTGCGCTGCGCCCCGAGCACGAAGCCGGCACCGTCGAACTGGTCGGCGAGGAGGCTGCCGTCGGCCCGCTTGAGGAGCGCATTGCAGGCACCCGCGATGCGTGCCGTCGGCGTGACCTCGTCGGCGAGGGCGAGCGTCGTCACCTTGTGCGGCATGGTGACGAGGGCGCCGCGCAGGTTGGTGACTCGGGCGAGCGACGCAAGCGCGGCCGGATAGTCCTCGGGCCGGACGCCCATCGGCATGACGACCGCGTCGATGCCCTGGCGTTCGAACCAGGGGTTGTAGATCATCGGCGCCTTGAAGGCCTCGGTCGGAAAGCCGAGATGGGCGATGAGCAGTGTCTTGCCGCTGATCATGGTGTCCCCCAGGAAGTGGTGCGCGTCGAACGAGCCGTCAAGCCGCCACCAGCGACGACGGCCGGCGCCGGCCGAGCGACTCCATCGGCACGTCGAACGTCTCGCGGGCCGACCAGGCCGAGGCGGCCGCGACGACCGCCGCGACCGTGGTGAACGCGGCGACAGGCAACCAGCCGTTCGGACCCGGGCCGATCAACGCGGCGCTGATGGTCGGCGCGAAGCCGCCGAGCGCGAAGCCGATCTGGGTGCCGATGGCCATGCCCGAGAGACGCACCCGGGTGTCGAACATTTCGCCGTAGAGCGCCGGCCACACGCCGTTCGCGGCGCTGTAGACGACGCCCGACAGCACGATGCCCAGCACGAAGATCATCGGGATGTTGGCCATGCTGAGCGCCCACAGGTACGGCCAGATCAGCGCCGCCGAGCCGAGCGCGCCGAGCACGAAGATCGGCCGCCGGCCGACGCGGTCCGAGAGCATCGCCCAGAGCGGAATCGCGCCGAGGGCGACGACGTTGGAGAGCACCAGCACCGTCAACATCGTCGTGCGCGGGATGTGCACGGTGTTGACCGCATAGGAGAGCGTGAAGACGCTGAAGATGGTGCTGACCACCGACACCAGCGCGGCGCAGATGACGCGTAACACGTCGCTTCCATGCTGGGTAAACAGTTCGACGACCGGGAGCTTCGGCGTCTCATGGCGCTTCTCTTCGGCGGCGAACGCCGGTGTCTCGGGCAGGGAGCGCCGGACCCAGAAGCCGACGGCCACGACGATCGCGCTCAGAAAGAACGGGATGCGCCATCCCCAGGCCAGGAGATCCGCCTCGGGAAGGGAGGAGATCGGAATGAAGACGAGCGTCGCCAGGATCAGCCCGGCCTGCGTGCCCGAGAGCGTGAAGCTCGTGAAGAAGGCGCGGCGTCGGGCCGGCGCGTGCTCGAGCGTCATCGAGTTCGCCCCCGCCTGCTCGCCGGATGCCGAGATGCCTTGCAGGAGGCGCAGCAGCACCAGCAGGATCGGCGCGGCGATGCCGATCTGGCCGTAGGTCGGCAAGGCGCCGACCAAG
>CAZZWY010000464.1:0-3822 GCA_964657785.1 uncultured Acetobacteraceae bacterium | reverse complement strand
GCGACGATCGCGGTCGCCGGCGTCGTCGCGAGCCTCAGCCTTTCGGTCGCGCTGACGGTGATGGTCGGCAGCTTCCGGGCGTCGGTCACGCAGTGGCTCGACACCGTCCTGCCCGCCGATCTCTACGTGCGCGCGGGCAATGCCGGGCCGTCGGGCGCGAACAGCGATGTGACGAGCCTGCCGCCCGCCCTGCTCGAGAAGGCCGCCGGGCTGGCCGGCGTGCTGCGCGCCGAGTCGCAGCGGGTCGCCCAGGTGCAGATCACGCCCGAGCGGCCGGCCGTCACGCTGATCGCCCGCCCGCTCCCCGACCCGGCCCGGGCGCTGCCGCTGGTCGGCGACCTCCTGCCGCTACCCCCCGGCGACACCGCCGCCTACGTCACCGAGGCGATGGTCGACCTCTACGGCGCGCGGCCCGGCACGCGGTTGAACCTGCCGCTGCCGAACGGCACCCGGGTGCCGGTTTTCGTGCGCGGCGTCTGGCGCGACTACGCGCGGCAGTTCGGCGCCGTGGCGCTCGCCGGGGCCGACTATCGGCGCCTTACCGGCGACGCGCGCCTCAACGATCTCGCGCTCTGGCTCGCCCCCGGCACGAAGCCGGCCGAGCTGCAGGCGGCGCTGCGCCAGCTCGCGACCGGCCTCGGACTCGATGCGGCGCTGCTCGAATTCGCGTCGGCCGGCGAGATCCGTGTCACGTCGCTGCGCATCTTCGACCGCAGCTTCGCGGTGACGTACTGGCTGCAGGCGGTCGCGATCGCGATCGGCCTGTTCGGCATCGCCGCCAGCTTCTCGGCGCAGGTCCTCGCCCGGCGCAAGGAATTCGGCCTGCTGTCGCACCTCGGGCTGACCCGGCCGCAGATCCTGACCGTGGTCGCGCTCGAAGGCGCCGTCTGGACCGGCGCGGGGGCGTTGCTCGGCCTGGCGCTGGGCATCGCGGTCAGCGTCGTGCTGGTGAAGGTCGTCAACCCGCAGAGCTTCCACTGGACGATGGACCTGCTCCTGCCTTGGGGGCGCCTGGCCGCGCTCTGCGCCGCGGTGATGATCGCCGGCACCCTGACCGCCTGGGTCGCGGCGCGCAGCGCGGCCGGGCGCCAGATGGCACTGGCAGTGAAGGAGGACTGGTAGGTGGCCCGACGCCGTTCGAGCGCCTCCTGGGGCGCCGCGCTCCAGCGCGGTATCGCCAAGCTCGCACGCAGCGCCTTGCGCACGGGGACGCGGGCGCTGGTGGAGGCCGTGCGGTCGCCGCATGCCGCACCCGCACCCGCACCGGTCGCGAAGCGCGCGAAGAAGGTCCCGGCCCGCCCGCCGGCCGTCGAGGCGTGGACGCTCGGCATGGCGCTGGCCGGCGCCTCCTCGCGCCGCTGGCGGCTCTACACGCCGCCCGGGCGGCTCGCGAACGACGCGCCAGCGCCTCTGCTCGTGCTGCTGCACGGCTGCAGGCAGGACGCGCTCGGGCTCGCGGCCGCCACCCGCATGAACCGCCTCGCCGCGAGCGAGGGCTTCTTCGTGCTCTACCCGGAGCAGGACAAGATGGCCCACGGCCAGGGCTGCTGGAACTGGTATGGGACGCGCCATGGCCGGGCCCAGGCGGAAGCCGGCGTGATCGTCGCGGCGGTGGAGCAGGTGCTGGCGGCGCAGGCGGTCGACCCACGGCGGGTCGCGATCGCCGGGCTTTCGGCCGGTGCCGGGATGGCGGCCCTCGTCGCACTCCGCCACCCCGGGCGCTTCCAGGCCGTCGCCATGCACTCGTGGATCGGGCCCGGCGCGGCGCACTCGACCGCGTCGGCGCTGAGCGCGATGCTGGGCCGCCGCAAGTGCACGCTCGACACCCCGCCCGGCACCGTGCCGCTACCGCCGTTGCTGGTGATCCAGGGCAGCGAGGACACGGTCGTCAACCCGGTCAACGGCCGGGAGGCGGCCGAGGCCTGGGCCCTGGCGCTGCAGGCCGCCCCCGCACCGGCCCGCATCGTCCAGCGCGGCAAACGCCATGCGATGAGCGTCACCGACTTCTCGCGTGGCGGCCGCATCCTCGTGAGCCTCTGCGAGATCCAGGGCCTCGGCCACGCCTGGAGCGGCGGCGCCGCGAAACAGCCTTACAGCGACGCCGAAGGGCCGGACGCCTCGCGCCTGATCTGGGCTTTCGTGTCGCGCCAGTTCGATCTGACAGCCCCGCGAACCGCCTTGGTCTGAAGGCGGGCGGCTCGCTGGTCCGCTCGAACTCCTCCGACGCGTCGACGCGGGTCGCTCAATCGGTGAGCGAGTCGACTTCGAACCGGTAACCGGCGCCGCGGACCGTTCGGATCAATCCGGTCTCGCCACCATCGGCGGCGCCGAGTTTGCGACGCAATCGCGACACGAGCAGGTCGATGCTGCGACCCGTCGCGCGTGCCTCGCCGCCACCGACCCGTCGACGCAGCTGCTCGCGGCCGACGACTTCGCCCGGCGTCGCGAGAAAGACGGTCAGGAGCCGGTACTCGGCATCCGACAGCGGCACCGGCTCTCCCGCCGGCGACAGCAGCAGGCGCGTCGGCCGGCGCAGTTTCCAGCCGTCGAAGCAGGTCGTGCGGGCGGGCGAGACGGCCGGCGAGCGCGTCCGATGCGTGCGTCGCAGCACGGCACGGATGCGGGCGACGAGTTCCTGCGGGTGCAGCGGCTTGCTCATGCTGTCGTCCGCACCCATCTCCAGCGCGAGCACGCGGTCGAGTGCGCCGGCCTCGCGGCTGACCGTGATCAAGCCGGCCTCGGCGCGCAGGCGACCCTCGCGCGCCAGCGCCAGCGCGTCGACCGCCGGCAGGTCGAGATCGAGCACGACGAGCGCGAAGCGCCGCGCATCGAGCAGCTGCTGCAGCGAGCCGCGGCTCGAGGCGGCCTGCGCCGCGAAGCCCTCGCGGGCGAGCCGCCGGCAGAGCAGCGCGGCGGCTTGCTCATCGGCATCGACAACGAGGATCTGCGAGGCGTTCATCGGTGACACACGAGGGGGTCCGGAAAGGGGCCGGAGACCGGCTCGCCACCTTAAGGACACGGTGGCGCCGGCAATGCCGCGAAGAAGCGGGCTCCGGCAAGGTTCTTCGGCGCTTCGGGGCGCCCTGCGTACCGGCCGCGACACAAAGCAGACACGTGCCGCTAAACCGCGGCCTTAACAATGGCCCGACCGGTTCGATGAACCTCACCCGAAAGGATCAGTCTCATGAGCAGCATCAGCGGAGTCGGCAGCGCGAGCAGTGCGTGGCCGGAGGCGAGCACGGCGCGTGCTCAAGGCGGCAGCAGGAAAGAGCGCATGTTCGCGAAGGCGGACACCAACGGCGACGGCAGCGTCGACAGTGCCGAGCTGCAAAGCATGCTCGACAAGATGGCCCAGAAGAGCGGCACGACCGCGCCGAGCGCCGACACCCTGATGCAGTCGATGGACACCGACGGCAGCGGCGGCCTGAGCGCCGACGAGCTGGACGCCGGGATGAAGAGCCTCAGGGCGGAGGCTTCGTCGACGGTCGACTTCGCGCAACAGCGCGCCGGGGACGGCGCATCGCCGTCCGATTCGACGAGCTCGACGAGCGCGACGAGCAGTCTCGATCAGATGCTGTCGGATCTGTTCACGGCTGCCGACAGCGACGGCAACGGCGTGCTCGGCAAGAGCGAACTCGACACGCTGAAGACCAACTTCGACACCGCGATCCAGTCGCTGGAGAGCGGCAGCGCGAGCAGCACGAGCAACACGTGACGTGCGCGGCCGAACGCGGCGGCGAGCAACAGCACGATCAACACGAACGCCGCCGCCGAATGCAGCAACAGCTCGCGCGTCGCTGCGGCCTGCTCGGTCGCCGCGCC
>CAZZWY010000463.1:0-3823 GCA_964657785.1 uncultured Acetobacteraceae bacterium | reverse complement strand
CCGCATCGCGCTGATCGACGCCAAGGAGCGTTCGATGGTGGTGCAGGCGGTCGCGACCGGCGAGCGCGCGCCGTGGTTCTGCAGCGGCTGCCCGCACAACACCTCGACCCGGGTGCCGGAGGGCTCGCGCGCGGTCGCCGGCATCGGCTGCCACTACATGACGGTCTGGATGGACCGCTCGACCACCACCTTCAGCCAGATGGGCGGCGAAGGCGTCTCCTGGGTCGGCCAGGCGGCGTTCACGACCGACACCCATGTCTTCGCGAACCTCGGCGACGGCACCTACTACCACTCCGGCCTGCTCGCGGTGCGCCAGGCGATCGCGGCCAAGGTCAACATCACCTACAAGATCCTCTTCAACGACGCGGTCGCGATGACCGGCGGACAACCCGTCGACGGCACGCTGAAGGTGCCGGAGATGACCCGCGAGCTCGAGGCCGAGGGCGCGGTCCGGATCGTCGTCGTCACCGACGAACCGGAGAAGTACGAGGACGGCGAGATCGCATCGCGGCTCGCCAAGGGCGTGACGATCCACCACCGGGACGACCTGGACGCGATCCAGAAGGAGATGCGCGAGATCAAGGGCTGCAGCGTCATCATCTACGACCAGACCTGCGCGACCGAGAAGCGCCGCCGCAGGAAGCGCGGGACGATGGTCGACCCGGCCAAGCGCGTCGTCATCAACGAACTCGTCTGCGAAGGCTGCGGCGACTGCTCGGTGCAGTCGAACTGCCTGTCGGTCGAGCCGCTCGAGACCGAATTCGGCCGCAAGCGCCGCATCAACCAGAACACCTGCAACAAGGACTACTCGTGCGTGAAGGGCTTCTGCCCGAGCTTCGTCACGGTCGAGGGCGGGCAGATGAAGGGCAAGAAGAAGGACGAAGGGGGCAAGGACGCGAGGCCCGATCCGTTCGCGCTGCCGCCGCTGCCCGAACCCTCGATGCCGCTCGCCCGCAACGACGCGCCCTGGGGCATCGTCGTCGCCGGCGTCGGCGGCACCGGCGTGATCACGATCGGGCAGTTGCTCGGCATGGCGGCGCACCTGGAAGGCAAGGCCGTCATCACCCAGGACGCCGCCGGCCTCGCGCAAAAGGGCGGCGCGACCTGGAGCCACATCCAGATCGCGAACCGGCCCGAGGCGATCCTGACGACGAAGGTCGGCACCGCCGAGGCGGATCTCGTCATCGGCTGCGACCCGATCGTCACCGCCCACGCCACGACGCTCTCGGTGATGCGCGAAGGGCGGACCTTCGTCGCGATGAACAGCCACGGCACCCCGACCGCCGCCTTCGTGACCGACCCGAATTGGCAGTTCCCGGCGGCCAACTGCGACGCGGCGGTCGCGCATGCCGCCGGCGCGGGGCAGGTCGGCGCCTTCGACGCCGAGCAGCTCGCGGTGCAGCTCGTCGGCGATTCGCTCTACACGAATCCGCTGATGCTCGGCTACGCCTGGCAGAAGGGCCGCGTGCCGCTGAGCCACGCCGCGCTGATGCGGGCGATCGAACTCAACAACGTCCAGGTCGAGAACAACAGAATAGCCTTCGAGTGGGGGCGGCGCGCGGCGCATGACCCGGCCGCCGTGCTGGCGCTGACGCGGCCGGGCCAGGTGATCGAGTTCGTCCGCAAGCCGAAGACGAGCGTCGACGAGCTGGTGGCGAAGCGCGTCGAGTTCCTGACGGCCTACCAGAACGCGGCGTACGCCCGGCGCTACGCCGGCTTCGTCGAAAAGGTGGGTGCCGCCGAGGCGCCGTTCGCCGGCACCCAGCTCACCGAAGCCGTCGCCCGCGGCCTCTTCAAGCTGATGGCCTACAAGGACGAGTACGAAGTCGCGCGGCTGCACACCGAGACCGGCTTCCTCGAGAAGATCGCGTCGCAGTTCGAGGGCGACTACAAGGTGAAGTACCACCTCGCGCCGCCCGCGACGGCGAAGAAGAACGCCGCGGGCGAACTGCAGAAGTCGACCTTCGGACCGTGGATGGGCTCGGCCTTCAAGGTCCTGGCGAAGCTGAAGGGCTTGCGCGGCACGCCGTTCGACCCCTTCGGCCGCACCGAGGAACGCCGCACCGAGCGGGCGCTGATCGGCGAGTACGAGGCGTCGATCGACGAGCTGCTCGGCTCGCTCGACGCCGCGCGGCTGCCGCTCGCGATCGAGATCGCCCGCATCCCCGACGACATCCGCGGCTACGGCCACGTCAAGGACCGGCATCTCGCCAAGGCGCGGCCGAAGTGGGCGGCGCTGATGGCCGAGTGGCGCGGCGGCGGCGTGCGCCGGGCGGCGTAGAAGGGTTCAGCCCGCCGAGACCCGCTCGCGCAGGCGCACCGCGTCGCGCGGCGCCTCGAGCTTGTCGGTGTTGTCGAAGTAGCAGAACACCGCCGGCGCGCCGCCGGGCGGCTTGCGGTGCGGGGCGATCAGCGGGGCGTCCTCGGCGCGGCGGCCGTGGCGCGCCGCGTCGATGCGCGCGGCCCAGTGGTCGAGCTCGGCATCGCTGTAGGCGCTCTGGTAGAGCGTCGTCGAGCCATGCAGCCGCAGGTAGGCGAAGTCGGTCGTCAGGTCGCAGTACTCGGGATAGCGGCCGGCCGTATCGGCCCAGACGAAGGCGACCCGCCGTTCGCGCAGCATCGCGATGAAGGCCGGGGCGACGAAGGCCGGATGGCGGATCTCGACGGCGTGGCGCAGCGGCCGGTTCGGCGTGTGCTCGAACCAGCAGCGGTCGGCGACGCGCGCGTCGTGCCGCGCGGCGAGTGCCCGGGCGCCGTCGGTGTCGACCGGCAGGCCGGCGAGGAAGGCGTCGAAGACCGGCGGGTCGAAGGCGAAATTGGCCGGGAATTGCCAGAGCAGGGGCCCGAGCTTCTGCCGCAGCTGCAGCACGCCCGAGGCGAGGAAGTTGGCGAGCGGCGCCTCGATGTCGCGCAGGCGCTTGATGTGCGTGATGAAGCGCGGCGCCTTGACCGCGAAGACGAAATCGTCGGGCGTCTCGTCGAACCAGGCCTGCCAGCTCTGCGGCCGCTGCAGCGAGTAGAACGAGCCGTTGATCTCGAGCGTCGGCATCGCGCTCGCGGCGAATTCGAGCTCGCGCCGTTGCACCAGACCCTCGGGATAGAAGTTGCCGCGCCACGGGGCGTAGCGCCAGCCGGAGACGCCGATCCGGACCGATCCCGCGGGTGTCGTCATCGTGGAGTTCGCGCTCGGGAGGAGTAGAGTCGCAGGGAACCGGTCGATCGTAGCGCTCCATGCGCGCCGTCACCGGAGGGCACGCGCCTGGGACGAAGCGACGAAGGGACTCGCGATGCCGCAACCCGCGCTCTCGGTTGCGGCGCCCCGCCTCGCCCGCCGGTCGGCCCCGGGCGCAGCCTGCCCGACGCCTGCTGCAGCCCGTCGCAAGGCGCTGCGCGCCGGCCGCCGACCGGCTTAGAGTGCGGCTCGCCCCACCGCCCCTCGATGCCGATGTCCGACTTCTCCACCACCGCCGCCCGCGCCTCGAAGCGCCTCGCCGCGGCGGGCGTGCGCCTCTTCCACGCCTACGGCAACTGGCTCGTCGGCATTTCGTGGACGCGCTTCGTCCTGCTCTCGGGGCTGTTGCTCGTTCTCGCCGGCGTGCTGCAGCAGGTGCCGCCTTTCAGCTGGACCTTCGACGAGGACGTCGTCGAGACGCCCACGGTCCGCACCCCGCGCGGCCCCTCGGCCCCGCGCGCGCCGGCGGTGCCCGCGAGCCCTTCGGCGAGCACGGCGACCGAAGACGACCAAGACGGCGACGTGCGGGTCTCGATCGACGCGAAGGGCATCCGCATCGACACCCGGGCGGCTGCGGCACCGGCTTCGTCC
>CAZZWY010000462.1:0-3825 GCA_964657785.1 uncultured Acetobacteraceae bacterium | reverse complement strand
GACCGCCCGCTGCGTCGGCCCGGCGCCGGCATCGGGCTCGGCGCGCCACGGGCCGCCGACGTTGTCCGCGCCGCTGACGGCGAGTGCGGCCAGGCATTCGGCGAGGTAGTCGTCGGCGTAGTCGGTGTGGACGTCGAACCGCGCGATCACTTCGCCGGTCGCCTGCTCGAGCGCCCGGTTGAGGCCGGCAGACACGATCCGTGCCGGGTTGGCGACCGTCTCGATCCGCGGATCGACCGCCGCCAGCGCCTGCAGTCGCGCAGCCGTGCCGTCGTCGCTCGCACCGTCGGCGATGACGAGTTGCAGCGCCCAGCCGGGCGGCAGCCGCTGGCGCAGCACGTTGGCGCAGAAGGCGTCGATGTAGCGCGCCTCGTTGCGGCACGGGACGATCACGCTGAGCCGCTTCATCGAGCCGTCAGCTCGGCATAGAGCGCCGACATGCGGTCCATCTGCGCGGCGCGCGAGCCCTCCTGCAGCATGCGGCGGTGATGGCGTTCGCCGACCGCACGGCAGCGGGCGGGGTCGGCGGCCATCGCTTCGAGCACCGTGGCGAGTGCTTCGACGTTCCCCGCGGGCACGAGCAGCCCGGCGTCGGCATCGGCGAGCCAGTGCCGGTTCGCCGGCAGCTCGGAGGCGACGACGGCCAGGCCGGCGGCCATGCTCTCGAGCACCGAGACCGACGTCGCGTCGCTTTCCGGCACCGAGACCGAGACCCTGCACACATCCAGCAGCGCGGACATCGCGGCGTCGCCGAGCCGGCCGTGGAAGGTGACCCGGCGCGTCAGCCCGAGCTCGCTCACCTGTTCGCGCAGCGGCGCCTCGAGCGAGCCGCCGCCGAGCAGGTGCAGGTGCGCGTCGGGCACCTTGCCGGCCAGTTGGGCGAACGCCGAGACCACGGTGTCGATCCGGTAGTTCGGTTCCCACGACCGCAGGCTGACGATCTGGAATCCTGACTTGTGGGCCCAGTCGGCGGGGCGGAATCGGCCGAGCTCGACGCCCCAGTGGACGAGTTCGAGCCGCCCCGGCGGCCGGTACGCGGCGACGGCGGCGAGCAGGTCGGCCGAATCGCCGGTGACGAGGTCGGCGCGGCGCAGCGTCCAGCCGGTGAGCGCGTCGACGAGCCGGCTCTGGCGGGGCGACACCAGCAGGTCGCTGCCCCAGGCGGTCATCACCAGCGGGTGCCGGCCGCAGCGCGCCGCGAGGTAGCCGTACGAGGTGACATAGTGCGCGTGGACGAGGTCGGGGGCGAGCGCATCGACGAACCGCTTGGCGGCGCCGACGCGGAACAGCCAGTCCGACGAGCGGGCGACCGGCGGCAACACGTGCTGTTCGACCCCGGCCATCGCTTCGGGCCGCGCGGTGACGAGCGTGACGCGGTGCCCGCGGCCGCGCATCTCCCGGGCCCAGCGGCGCACGTGCACGCTGTTAGCGTCGCCTAGCAGGCAGAGATGGGTCATGCTGCATCGTTGGCGAGATACCGCTCGACTCCCGTGATGAATTTCGCGAGGCTGGGCGACTTGGGTGAGTCGAGATTCAGATGGGGTGCTATTTGAGTCGCCCATTGCAACTTCGAGGACACGGTTCCATCGCGGAGGTCTACACCCAGCGCCTCGGCGAGCCGCTCCCACGCACCAACGACGGAGTCGGGCGCAATCTTTTGCAGACGCCCAACCTTGGCTCTGGGATAGGCGCTAGCGATAGCTGCATCGTCGGCAATGAACCAGCTCTCGGTTTCCTCAATGGCTATACGAAACAGCACTCTAGGGGCGCGCCGCGGGAGCTGGGCCAGCATGTCGTTCAGAGACGTCAACAAGGACGAGCAGTCATCATCATCGGCATCTACCAGAACGATTACGCACTGGTCATCGCCGAAGTAGTGCCAGGCGCGCAGTTTCGCGGGCAACTGATGCAGCAATTCGCGACGCTGCGGCAGCGGCTTTGCCAGCACTGGATCGGGCAGTGCGCCCTTCCCTTGATGCGGATAGAGTTTGAAGTGTTGTCCCTCGGTCAAACCAAATCGTCGTGAAAGGATTTCACGCACGGCCGGCTCGTCCGATGCGCCTTCCAGCAACACATGCAGCCGAGTCATGCCACGCCTCCGAAATGCTTGCTGAACCACAGGCTGCCCATTGGCAAGCCTTCGTCAAACATCGCTTTGACGCCTTCGATGTCAGCCGCACGCTGCAAGCGGCTGAAGCCTTGTTCACCTTTGTCCAGCACCCACACTTCGTGCGGTGCCAGCGCATCCACGAAGTTGGGAGCATGCGTCGTGATCAGCATCTGCGGCCCACGCGCTTTGCTTGCGTAGGTCTTGAACTCGTTGGCCAATGTGGTGAGCAGGTGATGGTGCAACCCGTTTTCGGGCTCTTCGATGCCCACCAGTGGCGCCGGGTCAGGGTCCTCCATCAACAACATGTAGGCGAGCATCTTTAGCGTGCCGTCGGACATGTCCTCCTGAAAGAACGGCTCTTTGAAACCATGTGCATAGAACTCCAACAGCAGTCGGCGGTCGCGGGTCTCATCAGACTTGATGTTTTTCAGCCCCGGAATCTTCTTGGCGACCTTCGACAACACTATTTCGAACTCTTGCGGTCTTTCGCGGGAAATGAATTGAAGGTAGCGCGCCAGGTTTTCGCCCGTCCGATCCAAGTGCGGATCGGCGCCTGACATTTGTTGGGTACGGGCTCTCTGCGGCACGAAGTAAGACAGGTACCAACCCGATAGAAACGTACGGAACGCCGAAATACGCTCGTGGTCGGCCAGCGTCCCAAGCGTCGCTATACCCAGAACCTGGCGATCGCTCATTCTGATGTCTTCGCGTTCGCTGCCTTCTGCCTCTGCAGTAGACTGACCTTTCCAGGCAAATCCCGCGCCGTTCTTAAGTTCCAGGAACGCATAGAGCCGGCCCCCACGACGTTGTCCCATGCGGCCTTGGCTCAGGCTCTCGAATACGACCTGCGGCCTTCCTTGCGCACCTGTCCCCACATGTAGCGAGTAGCTGATCGGTCCCTCGGCTGGGGTTTGCCGGTATCGCACCTCGAATTTGATCGGCGCATGTACCCCTTTGCTACGCAGCCGCTCAAACCCCCCCCGGTGCGGTTTGTCGCAGGCAGCCTCGACCCCGTCCGCGAGGCAGTCACCGAGAAAGCCAAGTGCGTCAAGCAATGTCGATTTGCCTGAGCCGTTCGCACCGATCACTGCCATTAAATGCGGAAGCCTTTCGCCAACGCGTCTGGTGAGTTGCCCCATAGAAACATCGCGGAGCGCGCGATAGTTCTCGATCCGTAAGCCTTCGAGAATGGCCATCAGATTGCTTCCACAACCAGGGGCAGTTCATTGCCCCGTTCGGCGATGACCTTGATGGCCACACGCCGCTTGCAGCCCGGCGCAACCGGCTCGCCCACGGCGCTGCCCAAGTGATCCCGTGCCGAGCGGTGGGCCCTGGCTTCGCGCGAGTGCTGATAGTGCAACGTGGTGCCTATAGCGGCGGCTAGCGCGGCCTTGCGTTTGGTTGGCAAAAGTTGGCTCCCTGCTGTCCTTCGGTTCGTGCAGATTTTTACTTCAACTTTCCGATAGCTCGCACTGATCAACCCACAGGGTGCAAACACACGGCGCGGCACCAGAAGGCAATACCCTTGCTGCAAGCAACGGATGCGACAAGAGCGTGACCCGCATCGCAGAGCCCGGAAATGAGGTGGCTCACAACGACCCATCGTCCGACGGGTACGTTGGCCGATCGCCCGCGGGGATCGCGGTCCGGCTTGGCGGCGGCCAGGCGCTCGGCCCACCTCGTCGCGCGCCTCGCGCACGGCATTCGACCAGGAA
>CAZZWY010000461.1:0-3825 GCA_964657785.1 uncultured Acetobacteraceae bacterium | reverse complement strand
GGGCCGAAGAAGCCCTGGCGCATCCAGGGCCAGGCCGGCTGGGCGGTCGCGGCGTAGGCGAGCACGGCACCCGGGCTGCCCGCGAAGGGCTCGCGGGCGTCGAATGCGCCGGATTCGCCGAGCGGCAGGCTCGCGTCGAGCCGCAGCACGCCGACGCCGAGCGCGTCGAGCGCGGCGTCGGTCGGCTGCCACCGGGCTTCGGTCGTCTGGCCGAGCCCGTTGCGCGCCCAGAGGCGTGCGCCGGCGTGCCGGGGCAGGCCGGCCGTCGGCACCAGCGCGAGCGTGCCGTCGCCGATCAGCACCCCGCCGCTCAGCAGGCGGCTGGTGGGGGGCGGCGCGGGCTGCCCGGCCACTGTCGTCGGCCACGGCGCCATGCGGTGCGGCAGGTCGAGCAGCGCGCCGCCCGCGACCGGCAACGCCTGGGCGAAGGCGGCCTGCGTCTCCGTGGCGACGGCATCGGCGGGCGATCGTTCGCGGGCGGCGCCGAGCACGCGGTCGGCGAGCGCCGCCTGGCCCCCCGCGCGCAGCAGCCAGGCATAGAGCGCACTGCCGTCCGCGGCCTCGAGGTGCGCGCCGGCGGCATGTGCGCAGAAGGCGAGGGCGTCACGGTAGCGCCCCGCCTGCAGCGCGGCGCGCACCCAGCCGATCTCGGCGTCGGGCGCATGTCGCATCGAGGCAGCGCGTTCGAAATCGTCGAGCGCGGCGAGCGTCTCGCCGCGGGCGAGTTCGGACTCGGCACGCGCGATCGTCGCCGCGCGTTCGGGGCGTTCGGGCGCGGCGTCGTCGCCGTGCGCCGCGGCCGCGCCGACGGCGAACGCCGCCGCGGCGACGACCGCGCCGGTCAGCCGCCGCATGCCGGCGCCGACGTCACGGCAGGCGGGTGATGCGCGGCAGCGCCAGTGCCGGCAGCGTCGGGTCGTAGGCGGCACGGGGCGACTTGTAGCCGCCGGTCAGGTAGGCGGTCAGCGCATCGATGTCCTGGGCGCCGCCGAGCGGATTCGTCGCCCCGGTCAGCACGCCGAAGCCGTCGCCGCCGGTCGCGAGGAAGTTGTTGATCGTGACGCGGTAGGTCTTCGTCGGGTGCAGCACCACGCCGGCGGCGACGATCGTCTCCGGGGCGCCGGTCACGACCGGCGGCACGACGGTCACGTCGGTCGGCGTGAAGACGACGTCGACCACCTTGGCGCAGGCCGCGCCCGACGCGCTCCAGCGGTATTTCAGGCCGTTGGAGATCTGCAGGATGCGCTGCGTGCCCTGTCCGAGGCAGCCGGCGAACTGCTGCTCGAGCAGGTTCTTCAGCTGCTGCGCCGTCAGCGTCGCCGTCACCAGGCTGTTGCCGAAGGGCTCAACCGTGAAGAGGTTGCCGTAGCTCAGGTCGAAGGGATAGGTGCCGGCCGGCGACACGAAGCCCGGCGAGCGCACGCCGCCGGCATTCATGAACGCGATCTGCGCGCCGCCGAGCGACGCCGGTTGCGTCGCCTGCAGCTGCGAGTCGGCGATCAGGCTGCCGGCCGGTTCCTCGCCCGCGTCGTTGGCGGTCGCCGGCAGCGCCGTCGTGATCGTGCCGACCTGCGCATTCGCGAGCGGCGACACCAGGGCGTCGTAGCCCGCGACGATGTTGCGCAGCGCCGGGTCGGCGGCGATCGCCTGGTTGATCTGGGGGTCGGTGCGGTCGACGAGCCGGTTCGTCGGCGAGACCGCGATCACGTCATGCGTGGTCGGGTTCAGCGTCAGGTCGATATCGGTCACGAGCCGGCCGAAGGCGCTCGCGCTCGTCACCGGCACGAGACGGCCGGCCTTGTTCGCGAGGCCGGTCGGGCGCGGCGTCGCCACCGTCTGCCCGTCGATCCGCTTCACGTCGACGGTGTTGGCCGAGCAGTTGTACGCGGCGTGGGTGTGCGCGCTCACGACCAGATCGACGGCGTTGTCGAGGCGCTTGACGATGGCGGCGATGTCGGAGTCGCTGCCGTCGGCGTTCTTCAGGTTGCCGTCGCAGCCGTTGATGTCGCCGGCGTTCGGGCTGGTCTGGAAGCCGCCCTGGTGAACCAGCACGACGATCGCCTCGACGCCCTGGGCGCGCAGCCGCGGCACGAGCGCGTTGACGGTGTCGGCCTCGTCGCGGAATTCGAGGCCCGCGACGCCGGTCGGCGTGACGATGCCGGGCGTGTCCTTGAGCGTCATGCCGATGAACGCGACCTTCACGCCATTGAACGACTTGATGCCGTAGGGCGGGAACAGCGTGTGGCCGGTCGCGGTGTCGATGACGTTGGCCGAGAGCCACTGGAAGCGCGCGCCATCGAAGGTGCCGGGGGCGCGCGAGCCGAGTCCCTTGCAGCTGTTGGGGTCGGGCAGGCCGTTGGTGATCTTGCAGCCGCCGTGCTGCAGGCGCCGCAGCTCGGTCGATCCCTTGTCGAACTCGTGGTTGCCGACCGACGTGAACTCGACCCCGACGCGGTTCATCGCTTCGACCGCCGGTTCGTCGAAGAAGAGCGCCGAGATCAGCGGCGAGGCGCCGATGAAATCGCCGGCGCCGACGACGACGTGCAGCGGGTTCTGCGCCTTCAGGCGGGCGACGTAGGCGGCGAGGTACTCGGCCCCGCCGACCGCCGGCCGCTGCGCCGCCGGCACCAGCGTGTTGACCCCGAACGTGCCCGGCGACTGCAGCGTGCCGTGGAAGTCGTTGAAGCCGATGATCTTGATCGTGATCGGCGGGGCGGCGGTGGCGGCCGACGCGCTCGCGAGGCCGAGGGCGATCGCCGCGGCGACGGCGGAGCGCACGCCGATGCGCCGGAGGGGGAGAGGTTTCATGGAGGCGGACTCTCGATCAACGACCGCGGCGGCGCGCGGCGAAGCCGAGCAGGCCGAGGCCGCCGGCGAGGAGCGCGAAGGTCGACGGCTCGGGCACTGCGGCCGTCGTCAGCGTCAGGCGGACCGCGCCGTTGGTCGCATCGAGCGGCACGCCGCCGTCGAGGACCGACTCCGCGAGCCGCCCGCCGACGCGGTAGCTGCCGGCCGTCAAGGTGAAGACGCCGCGGCTGAAACTCGGGTCGGCGAGCGCGGCATCGAAGTCGAACACGACCGGGCCGCTGGTCGTCCCGGCCGCGACGCTCGAGGTCTGCCCGAGCGAAGCGCCGAAGTTCGTCAGGGTGAAGGTGTCGCCGGCGAAGCCCGCGTCGACCACGGTGAGTTGCGCGGTCGAGCCGGCGGCGACCGTAAAGTCGAAGTCGAGCGCCGAGCCGTCGGCCGGGTCGATCCAGCCGGTGTCGTAGCCGGGCGCGACGAGGTTGTCGACGGTGAACTCCTGCCACGCGCCGTCCGCGGCGAGCTCGATGTGGGTGGCGTGCGCCGGGCACGTCGCCGCGAGCGTGAGCGCGGCGCCGAGCGCCCACGCGAAGGCAAGCGGGTGGATGCGCCGGGGAAGAAGGCGACGAAGGCTCAAGGGGGTCTCCTGCAGGGGCGAGGTGTCGATCGCGGCGTGACGGCTGGGTGGACTCTAGGCAGCGCGCATGACCGCGGCGTGACCTTCGCGGCGTCGACCGGGAGGTTGCGACGCGGCGAGTGACGGGCCGGGCCCGCGGCACGATGCAGAATCCGGGCCACGCTTCGCGTCCGCCGCCATGGAATCGACTGCCTCTCGCCCTGTTCGTTGCGCCCGGTTACGCTGCGCCCGCTTACTCTGCGCCCGATTCCTCGGCGCTCGCTCTCGTGGCTTCGGTGTCGCCCTCGCCGCGGCGCTGGCCTTCGGCGCCACGGGCGTGGCCGCGCGGCCGGTCGAGCTGCGCCTGATCGGCATCAACGATTTCCACGGCAACCTGGAGGCCACCG
>CAZZWY010000460.1:0-3834 GCA_964657785.1 uncultured Acetobacteraceae bacterium | reverse complement strand
CACCGGCACGACGATGAGCATGACTCCGGAAGTCCGTCGCGGCATCGACGACGGCTACCGTGACACGATCGACCGTCTCTACCAGACGACCCCGGGCAGCCGTGAACTCGTGGCCAAGGCGCGTGGCGTACTCGTCTTCCCGAAGGTGATCGCCGCCGGCCTCGTGGTCGGGGGTGAGTACGGTCAGGGTGTCTTGCGCGTCGGCGGTGCCGTCGACGGCTACTACCGGACCACCACGGGCTCGGTCGGCTGGCAGATCGGTGCGCAGTCTCGCGCGCTGGTGGTCCTCTTCATGACGCAGGACTCGCTCGACAAGTTCCGCGCGAGCAAGGGCTGGTCGGGCGGGGTGGACGCGTCGGTCGCGCTGCTGAAGGCAGGGGCCAACGGCGCCGTCGACGTGAATGCGGCCGGGGCGCCGACCGTCGCCTTCGTGATGACGAACAGCGGCCTGATGGCGAACCTGTCGCTCGAAGGCACGAAGATCACGCGGATCGAGTGATGTTGGAATGACCCGCTCGGGTCATCGGTGAAGGCTTGCGACGTGCCGTCTGGTGACGGTGCGCCAGCGGCATCACCCGCTCGCGGTCGAGCTTTTCGCGCACAGAACACTTTTGCCGGGACGGCGGCAGTTCTTCCTGTCCGCGCAGGGTGCATCTAGGCGTACCTCTACCTCTACCTCGCCGTGACGTCGTTGTTCATCGTGATGGTTCGGCGTCGAGTGCCACCCAACGGCGCACGCCGCGGTAGGGCCGATTCCAGCTTGCTTCGCTTGTGAAGTGGTTTCTGATCGAGCGCTCCATTCTGCGGGTGAATGTGAGTAAGTTTGGGCGCGCCACGAGGAAGCGATGCCTATGTCGTATCCGTACGCGAGTGTCACTCGTATCAAATCGACTGCACCCACTGAACTATCAGATTTTAGTGTTAGCAGGGCCAACTCTTTGGCGTGTTCTGCGTTTTCGATGTCCGGCGTATTCAAATACGCCGTCATGTTGACATAGGATGTTTCGTTTCGACCCGTCTTACTCGAGACGACGATACCTTTCCCTTTGTTGACCGTCGCATGAACAACCCATGGTTCGGCGACTGCTGCCTCGTATATTTTCATCAAAGGCTGGAATGGCGCCTGATTCGCAAGCCCGCTGAGAAAGTAAGGCGCTAGACAGGAAGCGGCTATCAATCCGCCGCATATCAGCAAATGAACCTTCCAAACGCCGGTATCCGGTCGGACAGTTTGCGCGCTAACCATGACAACGTATGAATTTACAAGCAGATCATGCGCCGATTGCCGAGTTCGGTGGTTGAACACGAATAAATAGGCGATCGAAAGGCCGACGCCAAATACGGCTATTGAAAAAACATAGGCCCAAATCGACATCAGCGAAGAAGTCGGCAACATGATGCCGTTGAGAAACCAAGCTGCCCCCAGTGGTAAAAAGCGTACAACAGAACGTGCGACTGAGAGGGGAGTTCCGTCGCTCCCCACGACTCTAATTTTGAGTAGACGTTTCCCTAAGGTCTGTCCATTGGCGAGCTTGCTGTTGAGCAGTCCGAAGTAAGTGAGCGCGACGAGGAATCCAAGGAGCCGTCCCCATGCGCCTAACGCGACAAGCTCTCGTGTCAGGAAAAATCCTAGGGTTTGCCCGATTACTCCTAGCAACAATCCGTCCACCAAAAAGGCACCGATGCGACGCCAAAATCCAGCAGTTGATCGGGAGTCAGTGGCTTCGTCGACACGCATGCGTTGTTTAATTTTTGATCCAGATCACTTTTCTGAGCCGCCGTTATATTTTTCCCGTCGCGCAAATTCCACAACCATCGATCTCAATATCGATGCCTAGTTCAACGAGAGATTTCAAGGCCAATAAGCTAATTAATTCGCCTTCAAGAAGTTCAGTCGCCGAGACCTCCCCCGATAAAGTCCTCTTCGCGGTGCTCCTGCGCTGCTCGTTCGCCGGCTGCATGGCGCTCGCTTTCGCGCGCGCGCAACTCGACGCGGCGGATCTTTCCGGAGATCGTCTTCGGCAGCTCGATGACGAATTCGAGTCGCCGCACCCGCTTGTAGGGCGCGAGCTGGCGCCGGGCGAAGTCGAGGATGTCACGCGCCAGCGCAGCGTTCGGCTCGAGGCCGGTGCGCAGGATCACATACGCCTTCGGCACCGCCAGCCGCACCGCGTCCGGCGCCGGCACGACGGCGGCCTCAGCCACCGCGTCGTGTTCGATCAGCGTGCTTTCGAGTTCGAACGGGCTGATGCGGTAGTCGGAGGCCTTGAACACGTCGTCGGCGCGGCCGACGAAGATGAGGTAACCGTCGGGGTCGCGCGTTGCGACGTCGCCGGTGCGGTAGTAGTCGGTCGGGATCGGTGCCGGCGCGTCGCCGCCGCCGCCGGCCTGGTAGCCGGCCATCAGCCCGGCCGGACAGCTGGCGAGGTCGAGACAGACTTCACCCTCGTTGGCAGGCCGGCCGTCCGCATCCAGCAACACGACCTGGTAGCCGGGCAGCGGACGACCCATCGAGCCGGGCTTGAGCGGCTGGCCGACGCAGTTGCCGACGAGCGCGGTGGTTTCCGTCTGCCCGTAGCCGTCCCGCAGAACGAGCCCCCAGGCAAGCCGCACGCGCTCGATGATCTCGGGGTTGAGCGGCTCGCCCGCGCCGATCACTTCGCGCAGCGCGAGCCGCTCGCGCCAGGCCGCGAGGTCTTCCTGGATCAGCATCCGCCAGACCGTCGGCGGCGCGCAGAGGCTCGTGACCTTGCAGTGCGCGAGCGTCGCCAGCAATCGAGGGGCGCTGAAGCGCGGCGTGTTGTGGATGAAGACGCACGCCCCCGCGTTCCAGGGCGCGAAAAAGCAGCTCCACGCATGCTTGGCCCAGCCGGGGGACGAGATGTTCAGGTGCACGTCGCGCGGCTGCAGGCCGAGCCAGAACATCGTCGACAGGTGACCGACCGGATAGCTGCGGTGGGTGTGCAGCACGAGCTTCGGGAGCGAAGTCGTGCCCGAGGTGAAGTAGAGCAGCAGCGGGTCGTCGGCGGCGGTCGGCCCGTCGGGCTCGAACGTCGTCGGCGCGGCGGTCGCGTCTTCGAAACGCTGCCAGCCCGGGACGGCGTCGCCGACGCTGATGCGGGTGTAGTGGCCGGGCAGCTGCGCGAACTTCTCCGCCTGCACGCTCGCCGCGGCGACGTGGCGGACCCGGCCGCGGTCGAGCCGGTCGCGGAGGTCCGCCGCGGTCAGCAGCGTGCTCGCCGGAATCAGCACCGCGCCGAGCTTGATCGCCGCGAGCATCAGCTCCCAGAGCGGCAGCTCGTTGCCGATCATGAGCAGCAGGCGGTCGCCTCGCCGCACGCCGAGCCGGCGCAGGTGGTTGGCGACCTGCGCCGACCGCAGCGAGAGTTCGCGAAAGCTGCGCGTCGTCTCAGTGCCGTCGTCGGCGACGATCCGCAACGCTGGTGCGTCGCCGTCCGGGATCCGGTCGAAGTGGTCGAGGGCCCAGTTGAAGTGGTCCAGCGCCGGCCAGCCAAAGCCGCTGACGGCGGCCTCCGGGTCCCCGCGCTTTTGCAGCAGGAAGTCGCGCGCAGCCTCGAAAGCGGTCGTCGTCGCCATGGTGTCCGTCCCGGTGCGGTGACCGGCGGTCGGTCCGCCGGCTTGCCAGCCGACTGTAGGGGAAGGCCCGTGGACTGACGAGACGGGAATACGCGGGATTCGCGTCTGACCGGTCAGGGTCCGAGGAGACCGAGCCGGCGCCCGGGGCGTGTGCCGGCGGTCACGGCAAGAGAATGTCCGGCGGCGCCGAAACGCGGCGCGGCCGCCCCCAGGCGAAGAACTGGAGCACTTCGTCCC
>CAZZWY010000459.1:0-3848 GCA_964657785.1 uncultured Acetobacteraceae bacterium | reverse complement strand
CGATCAGCACCCGCCCCTTTTTCGCGACGAAGCGCACCGAGAATCGGGCGCGAAACCGGTATTCCCACGCCGGCCCCTCGATCGGCCGCAGCAGGCACTCCGCTTTCACCTTGCCGAGATGCCACAGCGCATCCTCGAGCGCACGCTGTTTGGTCGCGATTTGAGCCCCGACATGCAAGTGCTGCATCTTGCAGCCGCCGCACGTCCCGAAATGCGGGCACCGCGGAACCACGCGCTGCGCACTCTCGCGGCGCATCGCGGAGAAGGTCCCCTGCTCCCAGTGGTTCTTCCTGCGCTGGACGTCCACCTGCACTTCCTCTCCGGGCAGGGCATACTCGACGAACACCACCTTGCCGTCGCCGCGATGGGCCACGCCCTGGGCTTCGAGATCGAGCGACTCGATACGCAGCCATTCATCGCGGCCGGCCGCGGCGGTTTCACCGGCCGGACGGTTGTCGGCGCCTCGTTCTTTGCGGATTCGACTCATCGGCCTGATTATCCCAGCCGCTGTCTCCCCCCTGCCGGCGACCCGATAGGAGCTTTCGATGACCACCCTCTACACCGCGGAGCACCAGTGGATCGCGATCGGCGAGCCCGAGGCCGCGACCGTCGGCATCACGCCGCATGCGCAGGATGCCCTCGGGGACGTCGTCTTCGTCGAGCTGCCGGCCGTGGGCGCGAGCTTCAGGAAGGGCGACGTGGCCGGGGTGGTCGAGTCGGTCAAGGCCGCGGCCGACGTCTACATGCCGGTCAGCGGGCAAGTGGTCGAGGTCAACGAGTCGCTGCGCAGCGACCCGAGCCTGGCCAACTCGGACCCGAAGGCGGCAGGCTGGTTCTTCAAAGTCAGAATAGCCGACCGCGATGAACTCGCCGGGTTGCTCGATGAAGGCGCCTACGAAGCGATCATCAGGAACGGCTGACCGCCTCGCAGGTTCCGGCGTGTCCTCGCGATGGCTTGCGATACAACCCCCTCGCCAGCCGCGCCGATTCAGAAATCCATGTCGAGTTCTTCGATTTCGTCGGGCTCGAGCTTGGCTGCCGCGACCCATTCCTGCATCTCCGGCATGTCCATGATGGTCTGCCCGTACAGGATGCAAGGCTTCGGAAGCTTCACGTCATAGGTGAGGAAGCGGGTCACGACCGGTGCGTACATCGCGTCGGCCATGCTGCGCTGCGCGCCGAACAGGAACGGGCCGCCATACGTCTCGAGGCACTCGGTCCAGATCTCGACGATGCGGTCGATGTCGGGCTGGGCTCCCGCCCAGACCTTGTGACCCGGGTAGCGGGCCTTGATGTTCATCGGCAGCGAGGCCCGAAGGTTCGCGAAACCCGAGTTCATCTCGCCGCTGACCGATCGACAGTGCGCCCGGGCGATGCGTTCCTCCGGCATCAGTCGTGCGCCGGGCATGATCTCGTTGAGGTACTGGGCGATCGCAAGGGTGTTCCAGACCTTTGCGCCGTCATGCGTCAGGCAGGGGACGCGGATCGACGGGGCGAGCAGCAGCAGCTCCTTGCGCGCATCCGCATCGTCCGGCGACACCATGACTTCCTCGAAATCAAGGCCGGAGAACCTTGCCATGAGCCATCCCCGCAACGACCACGACGAGTAGTTCTTGCTGCTCAAGGTCAGCGTCGCGACCGCTTGGGGCGCAGGTGCGGCGATCGCACGAGGCGCCGCTTTACGCGCTGCGGATCTGGGCTTGGCGGTGGTGTCGACGGGCATGATGCGCTTTCGGTGCCTGGGCGTTCGAGGGAGCGAGCGTCAGCAAGGGATGTGCCATGCGATCGACCATGGCTCGCAAGTTGCAATGCCGCCCTACCTTTGCCAAAACGTTGCTTATCGAGCGCCGGAGATCGCATGATGTATCAGGCCTACCAGGCACATTCGGACATGATGTGGCCGCTGCGCACCCTGGCCAAACTGTCCCTGCCGCTGCTGCGGGACCGGCCGTTCGGCTTCGCGCCGCCTGCGGGGTCGCGCCGGCTCTCGGCGGCATACAAGCTGCTGGCGCTTTCCGAAGTCACGCATTCGCGACCGCCCTGGCGAATCGATTCGGTGACGGTGGACGAGGAAGAGATTCCCGTTGTCGAGGAAGTCGCCCATACGACGCCGTTCGCCACCCTGCGCCGATTTCGCAAGGAGAACGCAGCGGCGCAGCCGAAAGTGCTCATCGTGGCGCCGATGTCCGGCCACTTCGCGACGCTGCTGCGCGATACCGTGCGCACGACCCTGCGCGACCACGACGTCTACGTCACCGACTGGCACAACATCCGCGATGTTCCACTCGCCGCCGGCCGCTTCGGCCTCGACGAGTACACCCAGCACGTGATCGACTTCCTCGGCGTCATGGGGCCGAACTCCAACGTCATGGCGATCTGTCAACCATGCGTTGCCGCGCTCGCCGCGGTGGCGGTGATGTCGGAAGACCGCCATCCGGCGACGCCCGCGAGCCTCACGCTGATGGCCGGGCCGATCGACTGCCGAATCAGCCCGACGGCGGTCAACAAGCTCGCGGTGACCAAGCCGATCGAGTGGTTCGAGAAGAACCTGATCAGCACCGTGCCGTGGCGCTACGGCGGCGCAGGGCGGCGCGTTTATCCGGGTTTCGTGCAGCTGTCGGCCTTCATCAGCATGAACAAGGACCGGCACGCCAACGCGTTCAAGCAATATTACCGGCACCTGGTCGACGGCGACATCGACAAGGCCGAGGTCACCCGGGTGTTTTACGAGGAGTACATGGCCGTCTCGGACCTGTCCGCCGATTTCTATCTCGAGACCGTCAGCCTGGTCTTCCAGGAATACGCGCTGCCGAAGGGCGCGTTGAGGTTCAAGGGCCGGCCCGTCGACCCCGCGGCGATCCGTCGAACGGCGCTGCTGACGGTAGAAGGCGAGAAAGACGACATCTGCGCGATCGGCCAGACGCTCGCCGCACAGGATCTCGCTTCGAGCCTGCGCCCCTACATGCGAACGCACTATGTGCAGCCGAGCGTCGGCCACTACGGTGTCTTCAGCGGCAAGCGCTGGCAGAACTCGATCTACCCGCTCGTCCGGGACGTGATCCACATCTCGCAGTAATCGATCCGGCGACAGGCCGGTCGGCCACGGGCTTCCGGCTCACTCCCGCGACGATGCCTGCGCGGGGATCGGCGGCGTCGCCACCCGAACGTCGCCGCACTGCGCCCGGTGGCGCAAGGCGTGATCCATCAGCACCAGCGCGAGCATCGCCTCGGCGATCGGCGTCGCGCGGATGCCCACGCAAGGGTCGTGACGGCCGAAGGTTTCGACGATCGACGGCGCGCCCTGCAGGTCGATCGACCGACGCGGGCTGCGAATCGAGCTCGTCGGCTTGATCGCGATGCTGACGCTGATGTCCTGCCCGGTCGAGATGCCGCCGAGCACGCCGCCGGCGCTGTTGCTGCGGAAGCCTTCCGGCGTCATCTCGTCGCCATGCGTGGTGCCGCGCTGCGCGACGCTCGCGAAGCCGGCGCCGATCTCGACACCCTTGACGGCGTTGATGCCCATCATCGCCTTGGCGATGTCGGCGTCGAGCTTGTCGAAAAGCGGCTCGCCGAGGCCGGGGGGTACCTGGCTCGCGGTGACGCTGATCCGCGCCCCGCAGCTGTCGCCGTCCCGGCGCAGCGCGTCCATGTAAGCCTCGAGCCGCGGGATGTCGCTGGCATTCGCGGCGAAGAATGGATTGTTCGGGATGTGATCGAGCGACTCGAACGGGATCGGGATCTCGCCGAGTTGCGTCATGTGGCCGACGAACCGGGTGCCGTGGGCCGCCTGCAGCCACTTGCGGGCGATCGCACCCGCCCCGACCATCGGTGCCGTCAGCCGGGCCGAG
>CAZZWY010000458.1:0-3867 GCA_964657785.1 uncultured Acetobacteraceae bacterium | reverse complement strand
ATCTCGTCTTTCTGTTCAATCCAGCTTCACGCCGGTGGCCGCGGCCACCTTGGCCCACTTCTGCATCTCGCTGGCGATGACCTGGGCGAACTGCTCCGGCGTGTCGCCCACCGGCTCGGCACCCTGCTCCAGGAACATCTTCTCGACCTCCGGCAGCTTGAGGATCGCAGCCACCTGCTGTTGCAGCATCTCGACGATCGGTTTGGGCGTGTGCGCCGGCGCCCGCATGCCGAACCAGGCGCTGGATTCGTAACCCGGCACGCCCGCCTCGGCCAGGGTCGGAATGTCGGGCGCGCCCGGCCAGCGCCTGGCCGTGGTGACCGCGAGCGCGCGGATCTTGCCGGCGCGGATCTGGTTGATCGACGACGGCAGGTTGTCGAACGCGACCTGGATCTGCCCGCCGATCAGGTCGATCAGCATCGGCCCGCCGCCCTTGTACGGAACGTGCACGATGTCGATGTGCGCCAGGGTCTTTAGCAGCTCACCGCTCATGTGCGGCGAGCCGCCCTGGCTGGTCGAGCCGAAGTTGATGGTGCCCGGCCTGGCCTTGGCCGCGGCGATCAGATCGGTCACGCTCTTGATCGGCTGCTGGATGTTGGCGACCAGGACATTGGGCGTGCTGGCCACCAGCGTGATCGGCGAGAAGTCCTTGATTGGGTCGTAAGGTGCAGGCTTTTGCAGCACCGGCAGGATGCCGTGCGTGGCGATCGACGCAAAGACCAGCGTGTAACCGTCGGGCGCCGACCGTGCCACCGCCTGCGCGCCGATCACGCCGCCGGCGCCGGCGCGGTTGTCGATCAGGACCGTCTGGTGCAGCCGCTCGCCGAGGCGCGGTGCGATGGCCCGCGCCAGCAGATCGGTGGTGCCGCCGGGCGGGTAGGGCACGATGATGCGGATGGGCTTGTCGGGGTAGTCGGCGGCATGCGCGACGAATGCCATAGACAGGGCGGCGGTGGCCAGGGTGGCGCAGGTGACGGCGAGCAGAACGCGGCGCTGTAGTTTCATTCGATCTCCCAAATGGTTCATCGCGGCAGCAAGCGCTCGTCCTGCATGCGCCCCAGCCAGTGGTGAATCGAATCTTCGGTATCGATGCAATCGGCAAAACCGTGCTGCCGCAGCTTGATGCCGCTCAACACCGAATCCGCCGGGTTCGCCAACCCATGGGCCAGGGCGCGGTCGGTGAATTGCCAGGAGCTGCCGATCAGCTGCTGCAGGGTGAGCGGCCGCAGCGCGTGCTGGTCGACGATGCGCTTCCACACCGCTTCGTACTCCGGCATCGCGGTCGTCAGATCCACTGGCTCGGCCGCGCCGGGCTTCATGCCGAAGCGCTGCGCGATCGATCCCCACACGTCCTGCCAGACCAGCATGTCGCCGTTGACGACGTTGTAGGTTTCGTTCGCTGCGACTTCGTGCGTCGCCGCGAATTCGGCTGCGCCGGCGATCAAACGGCTGTCGCTCGCCGCATTGATGTAGCGGCCGCCACCGGGGAAGTTCAGATCTCGGCCGAGCTCGCGCTGCACGGCCGCATAGGCGCCGATCGCTGCGATGATGTTCATCGGGCTGCCGATCGCATAGCCGAGGACGAGCTGCGGCCGCAGCACCGTGAAGGTCCACGCCGCCTGCGGCTGGCGCTGGCGCAGCAGGTCTTCCTGCAGCCAGTAGAAGTTCTCGTGCCGATGGCGCGGCGAGCGTTCCTTCGCGGGCACCGGCGCCGGCTCCACATGGCCGCCGTAAGCCTTGGTGCCCTGCATCAGCGAGATGTGCCGCAGGCCCTTGGCGCCCGTCTGCAGCGCGTCGAGCAGGTTGCGCAGCATGGCTTCGTTGACTGCCATCTGCCGCGGGTCACGCCAGCCGGCAACCAGCTCGGGCAGCTCGTACAGCGCAGCGAAGAGCACATGCGTGACTTCGCTCAGGCGGGATGCGGCGGCGGCGCAGGCTGATGCGTCAGTCAGGTCGAGCGAGACGTGGCGCACGCCTTCGGGCAAGGGCTGTGGCCGGCGCGAGAGCGCGAGCACCTGCCAGTCGGGCAGTGCCGCGAAGTGCTCGACGGCCGCCGTGCCGACGACGCCGCTGGCGCCTGCGATCAGGATGGTGTGCTTGGTGCGGGTCATGAAGGTTTCTTCTTGCGCTCAGGCTGGCAGCAGGTGCGCGCCATGCAACTTCGACCGCAATTCATACGGCACCTCGATCTCGAAGCCCAGCACCGCGGCCGACAGCGCCTTGCCGTAGTTGTCCAGGCAGAGGCTGCGCGACACGCCACCACCGAGGGCGCCGTGGCAGACGAAGTTCATCGCCTCGATGTTGTCGACCTCGTAGCGGATCACCTCGCCCTTGATCGCGCCGTTGTAGAAGGCCTTGAAGCGCTCGGCGGTGAGCTGCGCCTTGAGCAGCGGATAGAACTCCGGCT
Organism: uncultured Acetobacteraceae bacterium; assembly: GCA_964657785.1. GTDB lineage: Bacteria > Pseudomonadota > Gammaproteobacteria > Burkholderiales > Burkholderiaceae_C > LMDS01. The sequence goes on along the minus strand of CAZZWY010000458.1, from coordinate 1,460 downwards.
CGTAGGCGAACACCGCGATGTTGGAGGTGTCGCCCTTGTCGCCGGAGCGGGCGTGGGCCACATGTTGTAGTTGGACTTTCATGCTGCTTCAGCTCTCGAAATAGGTGACGGTGGCAGGGACCTGTTCGCGCGGCACGAGGGATGACCAGACGCCGATCACCTCGCGCGTGCGATCGGCATGCGGCACGCGCTTGCCGGTGTGGGCGATGCCCGAGACGGCCATGCCATCGACTTCGCGGCCGACCTTCACGGCCTCCGCGCGGGTGGCCGTGCGGGCGGAGACGCGCACAGCGATCTCGTAGGGCTCCGGCGCGTTCGCCGGCGTGGCCGCGCCGTGGATCGCGTTCAGGCCGAGGAAGTCGACGCGGTATTCCTCGGCCTGCAGACCGACGATCTTGAAGCGTTCCTCGAGGATCTTCTTCGCCAACTGCGCGCGCCGCAGCGCGCCCGGCCCGGCGTAGAAGAACATGTCTTCGCCGATGAACCCTTCGGTGCAGCCGATCGACACCTTGAGCGTCGGCGTGCGCGGCTTGCCGCCGATCTGCGAGACGCGCACGCGATCGGGGCCGATCTGTTCGATCTTCGCGGTGGTGAAGTCGACCACCACATCGGGGGTCAGGTAGTTGGCCGGGTCGTGCACCTCGTAGAGCATCTGCTCCTTGATGGTTTGCAGCGTCACCGCGCCGCCCGTGCCGGCCACCTTGGTGATGACGGCGCTGCCGTCTTCGTTCACTTCGGCGATCGGAAAGCCGAAGTTCCACGGCTCCGGCACATCCTTGAAGCCGGGGTCGGAGAAGTAGCCGCCCGTCACCTGCGCGCCGCATTCCATCAGATGGCCCAGGCCCATGCCCTGGCCGAGCTTCGCATGGTCGAGCGGGTCCCAGCCGAACTCGTACATCATCGGCGCCATGAAGATCGACGGGTCAGCGACACGGCCGGTGACGACGATTCGCGCGCCGGCCTTCAAGGCTTCGACGATCGGCTCGGCACCGAGGTAGGCTTCGGCCGAGATCAGCGTCGGTTGGAGCGACGAGGTCGGCCGGCCGTTCTCGAGGATCCTGTCGGTGAGCTGCAGCACGCGGTCGGTGATCAGCGCGCCGTTGACCGACGCGACCTTCACGCCGGTCGCCCCCATCTCGCGCAGCCAGTGCACGATGCGCCGGGCTGCGGCGTCGGGGTTGATCCAGCCCTGGTTGCTGATGATCCTGGTGCCGTTCCTCATGCAGGCCGGCAGCACGGCGCGCATGCGGTCGTCGAGGTAGGTGTCGTAGCCTTCGAAGCTCGGGTCGCGCCGGGCCCGCACCTGCGCCGCGGAGACCGTGGCTTCGGCCATGGTCTCGAAGCAGAGGTAGTTGAGTTCGCCGCGCTCTGCGTTGAGCGCGGCAGGCTCGACCCGGTCGCCCCACCAGGCGGCGCCGGCGCCGATTCGTATGGTCTTGCTCATGTCGCTTCCTTTTTCG
>CAZZWY010000457.1:0-3870 GCA_964657785.1 uncultured Acetobacteraceae bacterium | reverse complement strand
CGCGCGCCGCTGCATCTCGTACCTGACGATCGAGCACGACGGCCCGATCCCGGTCGAATTCCGCCGCGCGATCGGCAACCGCATCTACGGCTGCGACGACTGCCAGATCGCGTGCCCGTGGAACCGCTTCGCGACCGCCGACCAGACCCCGCCCGACGGCGCGGACACCACTGCCACCGCGACCGGCGGGTCCATCACGGCGCTCATCGCAACACCACCCGCGGATCGACCAGCTTGTAGAGCACGTCGGTCAGCAGGTTCACCGCCATCGTGATCACGGCGATGTAGATCGCGAAGGCCTGGATCACCGGGTAGTCGCTGCGATTGACCGCGAGCAGGATCTCGCGGCCGAGCCCCGGGATCGAGAAGAAGACCTCGATCAGGAACGAGCCGACGAAGATGCCCGGCAGCGCCACCGCAATGTTGGTGAGGATCGGGATCATCGCGTTGCGGAGCACGTGCTTCATCAGGATGGTGCGCTCGGTCAGGCCCTTGGCCCGCGCCGTGCGGACGTAGTCGTGGCCGATCTCGTCGAGGAAGAAGCTGCGGTAGAGCCGCGTCGTCGGCGCCAGCGAGACGGCGACGGCGAGCAGCACCGGCAGCGGCGTGTAGGTGGTGAGGTTGGTCCAGACGCTGTCGCTCCAGCCCTGCACCGGGAAGAGACCGAGCTGGAACGCGAACACGTACTGGCCGACGATCACGTAGACCAGGAACGAGATCGAGAGCGCCACGGTGGTCGCGACCATGATCAACCGGTCGGTGAGCGAGCCGCGCACATAGGCCACGCCCATCGCGAACGGGATCGCGAGGAAGCTGTCGAGCAGCAGGATCGGGATCATCACCGTGAGCGTCGCCGGCAGGCGCGTCGCGAACAGATGCGACACCGACTCGTGCGTCGCCCAGCTGTTGCCCCAGTCGAAGGTGACGATCTGGCGCAGGAAGATGCCGAACTGCGCCCAGAGCGAGCGGTCGAGGCCGAGCTGCTGGCGGATCGCCTCGACCTGCGCGGTGGTGGCGTTCTGGCCGCCGAGGATGGTCGCCGGGTCGCCGCCGAACGCCTTGAAGAGCAGGAACACGAGCAGCACGACGCCGAAGAGGGTCGGCACCATCTGCCAGAGTCGTCGAATCAGGTAGGCCGCCATGGCGGTGTCGCGCTCCTCGTTCAATCCTGCCGGAAAAGCGGCTGCACCCGCGCCGTGCCGGCGGCGTCCGGTTTTGCCCCACATGGCGCTCCGGGAGGATAGCTCGCTCTAGACTTCGGGCTTGAGCGAATGATTAGCGAATGATTTGTCCATGACGACCACCCGCCGCACGTTGCTGATCGGCGCCTCGGCGGCAAGCCTGCTGCCGCGCGGCACGTTCGCGGCCGACCCGCCCGCGCCCGCCGCGCCGAAGACGCTGCGCTACGCGTTCCAGGTCGCCGAGACGAGCTTCGACCCGGTCAAGATCATCGACCTCTACTCGCGCACGCTGACGCCGCACATCTTCGAGGCACTCTTCACCTACGACCACCTGGCCCGGCCGGTCAAGATCAAGCCGCGCACCGCGGCGGCGCTGCCCGAGCACTCGAGCGACTACCGGGTCTGGACGATCCGGCTGCAGCCCGGCATCTACTTCGCCGACGACCCGGCCTTCAAGGGCGAGCGCCGCGAGCTCGTCGCGCAGGATTACGTCTACGTCTACCAGCGCTTCGCCGACCCGGCCAACAAGGCCGAGGCGTGGTCCGAAGTCGAGACCTTCAACATCGTCGGCCTGAACGAGCTGCGCGCCGAAGCGCTCGCGAAAAAGCAGCCCTTCGACTATCAGCGGCCGATCGAAGGCGTCCGGGCGCTCGACCGCCACACCCTGCGCTTCACGCTCAAGGAGTCACGCCCCCGCTTCATCGAGAACCTGTCGGACAGCGGACTCTACGGCGCGGTCGCCCGCGAGGTCGTCGACTTCTACGGCAGCGAGATCGATGCGCACCCGGTCGGCACGGGGCCCTTCCGGCTCGTGCAGTGGCGGCGCAGCTCGCGCATCGTGCTCGAGCGCAACCCCGGCTTTCGCGAGATGGTCTACGACGCCGAGCCGGCCGCCGACGACACCGAAGGCCAGGCGATCGCCGCGCGCCTGAAGGGCCGGCGCCTGCCGATGCTCGATCGGGTCGAGGTGTCGGTCATCGAGGAAAGCCAGCCGCGCTGGCTCTCGTTCGTCAACGGCGAGGCCGACTACATCGAGCGCGTCGGTGCGCAGTTCATCAACCTCGCGATGCCGGGCGGCAAGGTCGCGCCCAACCTTGCCAAGCGCGGCATTCAAGGTTACCGCCAGGTGGAACCGGGCACGACCTACATCCTCTTCAACCTCGACAGCCCCATGGTCGGCGGCTACGCGCCGCAAGAGGTCGCGTTGCGGCGCGCGATCGGCTTGGCGATCGACACGCCGGCGTCGATCCATCTGCTGGCCAAAGACCAGGCCGTGCCGAGCCAGTCGCCGATCTCGCCGTTCACCACCGGCTATGACCCGACCTTCCGCAGCGAGATGAGCGAATTCGACCCGGCACGCGCTGCCGGGCTGCTCGACCTCTACGGCTACCTCGACCGCAACGGCGACGGCTGGCGCGAACGCCCCGACGGCTCGCCGCTGCTGCTGGAGTGGAAGACGCAGGCCGACCAAGGCAGCCGCCAGCAAATCGAGCAATGGACGAAGAACCTGAAGGCGGTCGGCCTGCGCATCGCGGTGCAGGTGGCGCAGTGGCCCGAGAACCTGAGGGCGACCGCGACCGGCAGCTTCATGGTCTGGAGCGTCGGCGGCCTCGCCGACGTGCCCGACGGCCAGACCGCGCTCGCCCGCTACGACAGCCGGCAGATCGGCGGCCAGAACCGGGCGCGGTTTCGCAATGCCGAATTCGACCGGCTTTACGACCGGCTGCAGGAGATTCCCGATGGCCCCGAGCGCGAGGCGCTGTTCCTGGAGGCCAAGCGCATCGCCGTCGCGTTCATGCCGTACAAGTCGCTGGTGAGCCGGATCGTCACCGACATGACCTACCCGTGGCTGGTCGGCTACCGGCGGCCGGTGTTCTGGCTCGACTGGTGGCAATACGTCGACGTCGACCCGGCGGCGCTGCCGAAGAAGGCATGATCGATCGGCGGCGCTGGTCCGCCGGCGTGCTCGGCACGCTGGCACTGCCCGGCACGACGCCCGCCGCGGCGCCCTCGGCCGGGACGCGCGCCGATGCGCCCGCCGACGCACGCCGCAGCGATCGCGCGAACGTGCTGCGGGTGCCCTTCGTGGTCGCCGAGACCGGCTTCGACGGCGTGCGCGTCGTCGACCTCTATTCGCGCAACGTCGTCGCCCACATCTTCGAGGCGCTCTACCACTACGACCCGCTCGCCGCACCGTCGAAAGTGCGGCCGCTGACCGCCGCCGGGATGCCCGAAGTGTCCGCCGACTTCCGCACCTGGACGATCCGGGTGCAGCCGGGCATCTTCTTCGCGGACGACCCGGCCTTCGGCGGCCGGCCGCGCGAGCTCGTCGCCGGCGATTACGTCTATGCGTTGAAGCGCTTCTTTGATCCGGAGACCAAGGCCCCGCACTACTCGACCCTGCTCGAGCTCGGCATCGTCTTGCCACCGCCCAAGCGCAGCCGCACGGCGATCACCAACTGGCACATGTTCCAGGTGCTGCTGCCCGACGGCCTGTTCGGCGGCCGTGCCGGCGTGCTGCAGTCGATGCGCGACGCCGGCATCGGCTGCGGCGTGCACTATCCGGCCCTGCACCTGATGTCGTATTTCCGCTCGCTCGGCTGGCGCGACGGCATGCTGCCGGTGGCCGAGCGGGTCGGACGCACCACGGTCACGCTGCCACTGTTTCCGCTCATGGCCGACAGCGAAC
>CAZZWY010000456.1:0-3871 GCA_964657785.1 uncultured Acetobacteraceae bacterium | reverse complement strand
GCGTTGCCCGTCGCACCCGGGCGCGCGCGCGCTGCTCGCGGCGGCGCGGGCGCGTGGCGTCGCGGGGGTCGCCGCCCCGAGCGCGAACCGCTTCGGCCGCATCAGCCCGACGCGGGCGAGCCACGTCGTCGACGAATTTGGCGCCGCCCTGCTCGTGCTCGACGGCGGCGCGTGCGAGGTCGGCATCGAGTCGACCATCGTCGACTGCACCCGGGCCCGCCCGGTGCTGCTCCGCCCGGGTCGACTCGACCGCCTCGTGCTGGAGGCCGCCGCCGGCGAGGCGCTCGGCGAGCCCGACGCCGACGCGCCGCGCGCTCCCGGCACGCTTGCCGCGCATTACGCGCCGAGGGCGTTGCTGCGCCTCATGCCGGCCGACGAGCTTCACAGCGCTTTGCATGCCCCCGGGGCCGGCCCGCAGGGGCTGGCGGTATATTCCCGTACCCTGCCGCTCGCGGGCGGCGCCGCGCGGTGGCACCGGCGCATGCCGGCGGACCCGGCCGCGGCGGCGCACGAGTTGTTCGCGGCGCTGCGCGAGTTCGATGCGGCCGGCGCGCAGCTCATCTGGGTCGAGGCGTTGCCGCCGGGCCCGACCTGGGAGGGCGTTCGCGACCGCTTGCAGCGTGCCGCTGCGGCGTGAACGATCGGCCGCGCAGCGCCCTTGCGTGCGTCGCTTCGCCGGGTTTCGCGTTCCCGCGCTTTTTCCATCTGGTTTCGGAGCCTTGAATGAAGTTGACAACGAACGGACTGCGGCGGGTGCTTGCAGGCGCCCTGGCTGCGTCCGCCCTGGGGCTGGCGTCGTGCGGGGGCGGCAACTCGACCGTCGAGACGTTCCACCCGACCCGCGTCTTCGGTTTCGGTGACGAGAGCACCGTCATCAACGCCGACGGCACCAAATACAGCATCAACGGCTTCACCAGCGGCACGACCACGATCGATTGCTCGGTGAGCCCGCTCTGGATCCAGATCGCCGCTTCCGCTTACGGGCTGGTCTTTCCGGATTGCAACCCCGACAACGTGACGGCACCGGTGAGCCGCATCCTGGCGACGGTCGGCGCGCGTGCGACCGACCTGGTCTCGCAGGTCGACGGCCAGGTCAACGGCGGCGGCTTCGCCAGCGGCGACATCTCCTTCGTGTTCATCGGCGTCAACGACGTGCTGGCGCAGTTCCAGCGCTACCCCGCCGTCAGCGAACCGGAGCTCACGGCCGAGTTGCAGACCGCCGGCCAACTCGAGGCGTCGCAGATCAACCGGCTGGCCGACCTCGGCAGCAAGGTCGTCGTCGTGACGCTCCCCGACATGGGTCTCACGCCGCTCGCCGGCGGCCGCACGACCGACAACGCCGGTCTGCTGACCCGGCTGACGACGGCCTACAACACCGCGATGCGATCCGCCATCTACAACGACGGCCGGCGCATCGGTCTGGCACTGCTCGACGAGTACATCCAGTCGGTCGCCGCGGCGGCGGACGCCGGCAACGCCAACGTCACCTTCGTCAACGCCCGCGACGCGGCGTGCGCGGTACCCCTGCCCAACTGCACCCCGAACACGCTCGTCAGCGGCACGGCCAGCGCCACCACCTGGCTCTGGGCCGACAACACCCACCTGAGCGCGGGCGGCCAGAACAGCCTCGGATCGATCGCGAGCAGCCGGGCGACCAGCAACCCGTTCTGATCGCCGCCGGGCGCCTGGCTCGGGCGGCCGCGCGGCGTCAGCGCGGCGCGTCGGACGCGGTCCACTGCAGGAGCGCGTCGAACACTGTCCGCGCCGCGCCCGCATTCGGGTGGTTGACGATCGCGACGACGATGTAGCGGCGCCCCGACTCGGCCAGCACCTCGCCGGCGATGCCGCTCACGTCGCGCAGCGACCCGGTCTTCAGGTGCGCCCGGCCGAGCGCACCGCGCGAGCGCTTGAGAGTCCCGTCGATGCCGCTCAGGGGCAACGACCCGATGAGCTCGGGCATCAGCGGGCTGGCCCAGGCGAGCTGCAGCAGGCGGTCGAGCGCCCGGGCGGTTACCCTGCCGTCGCGCGACAGTCCCGACCCGGTGTCGACGACGAGGCCGGCGGCCGCGGCGCCCAGCCGGTCCGCGGCCCACTGGCGCAGCACCTCGCGACCGAGCTCGGGCGTGCCGACGCCGCGCTGCACCAGCGCGAGCGTCAGGAAGAGCTGCTGCGCCATCAGGTTGTTGCTGAACTTGTTGATGTCGCGCACCACGTCGCCGAGCGGCGGCGAGGTGACTTCGAAGGTCGCGGCACGCGGCGGCGCCGGCCCGTCGCGGACCTGGCCGTCGAGGCGGCCGCCGAGTTCCTGCCAGAGGCCCTGCAGCACCCGGGCTTCGAAGCGCGCCGGGTCGGCGGCGGCGACCGGCCAGGTCTGCAGACCGCAGGCGGCCGGGTAGCTGCCGGCGAAGCGCAGCCGATCGGCATCGTGGAAATCGGCCTGCAGCCCGGCGCGCCAGTCGGCGCAGGGGCCGGTGGTCAACGGCACGCTGGTGTCGAGGCGCACCCCGGCGAGCGGCACGTCGAGCGTCACCCGGGCGACTTTGGCTTCGGGGTCGGGCGCGAATCCGAGCAGCAGGGAGCGGTAGTTGAGCAGCAGCGCGTCGGCGCCGACGTTCGACGGCCGCCACGGCTCGCCATCGAAGGCCGCCGGGTCGTGCGGCGGCAGCGCGAACGCAGATCGGTCGAGGACGATGTCGCCGCGAATCTCGCGCACGCCCGCCTGCCGGACGCGGTGCAGCAGGAGCCAGGCGCGCTCGAGCACGAGCGTCGGGTCGCCGCTGCCCTTGACGACGAGGTTGCCGTCGAGCACGCCGCCTTCGAGCGGGCCGTCGAGCCAGAGCGGCGTCGTCCAGCGCCAGGCCGGCCCGAGCAGCTCGAGCGCGGCGAAGGTCGTCACGAGCTTCATCAGCGACGCCGGGTTGACCGGCCGGTCGGGCTGGAGCGAGAGCGCGGTGCGGTTGCTGCCGACCTCCTCGACGATCGCGACCAGCGCGTCGGCCGGAATTTTCGCCCGGACGAGCGCGGCGCCGACTTCGGCGGGGAGCCCGTCCGGCGCGGCGCGGGCCGAGGCAGGCGCGACCTGGAGCGTCGCGGCCAACAGCAAGAGGAGTCCGGCCCGCAGGGGCCCGGGAGACGCTGTCGACATCGCGGAATGATGGCACGTCGCCGCGGCGCCCGCGCCCCGGTCGGCGGCGAGCCTTGCCCTACACTTCGGCGGTGGCCGACACGGCCGCGAGTGGTCCCCGATGAAACTTCTTGCCTTCGATACCGCGACAGAGCAGATGAGCGTCGCCGTCGACATCGAAGGCATCGTGCAGGCGGTCGATGCCCCGGGCGGCGCGCGCGCTTCCACGACGCTGCTGCCGACGATCATGGCGCTGCTGGCACGCGCCGGCGCGACGCTGCGCGACCTCGATGCGATTGCCTTCGGCCGCGGGCCGGGCGCGTTCACGGGCCTGCGCACCGCGTGCTCGGTGGCGCAGGGCCTGGCCTACGGGTCGGGCAAGCCGGTGCTGCCGATCTCGAGCCTCCTGGCGGTCGCCGAAGCGGCGCGCCGCGGGCCGGGCGAGTGGCGGGTCTGGGCGCTGATCGACGCCCGCATGAACGAGATCTATGCCGCCCGGTATCGATACACGGGGCAGGGCGACTTGCATGAGCAGGGCCCGCAGGGCTGGCAGGTGCTCGACCCGCCGATGCTGGTCTCGGCCGCAGCGCTGAACGAACGCTGGCGCGCCGAGCCGCCGGCGGCCGTCGCCGGCAACGCGCTTTCGGCGTTCGGTGCCGAACTCCACACGGAAGGCGCGGAGCGGTTTCCTGCGGTGGCACCGACGGCGCGCGCGCTGTTGCGCCTGGGCGCGGCCGCCTGGGCGCG
>CAZZWY010000455.1:0-3874 GCA_964657785.1 uncultured Acetobacteraceae bacterium | reverse complement strand
GTAGTTCATCTTCTCGAGCTCGGGATCGGTCTGCTTGAACGACTTGCCGGCCGGGGTCGCGACACCGCCCTTGTTGTTCTTCAGGCCGCCGGCGAAGATGTCGAAGCTGCCGTCGGTCATCTTCGCCTTGATGGCGTCGGCTTGTCTGCGGGCCGGCTCCGGCACCATCGAGCCGTAGGGCGACATCTTCACGTAGCCGGACTGAAGGCCGCCGCGCAGGAAATTCGGGTGCGGCTTGCCGGCGCGGGCCGCGTCGATGATCGTCTTGTAGGCGGTCGTCCAGTTCCACTCGGCGCCGGTCAGGTACGCCGCGGGGGCGAGCTTGGCCTGGCTCACGTGGTAGCCGCACACCATCTTGCCTCGCTTCGCGGCCGTCTCGACGATCACCTTCGGACTGTCGACGTGCATCGTGAAGACGTCGATGCCCTGGTCGGCGAGGCTGTTGGTCGCCTCGGCCTCCTTCACCGGCATCGACCACTCGCCGGTGAAGATCACCGTCGTCGTGATCGCCGGATTCACCGACCGGGCCCCGAGCGTGAAGGCGTTGATGTTGCGCAGCACCTGCGGAATCGGCTTGGCGGCGACGAACCCGAGCTTCTTGCTCTTCGTCATGTGACCGGCGATGACGCCGTTCAGGTACTGGCATTCGTCGATGTAGCCGAAGTAGCTGCCGGTGTTCTTCGGGTGCTTGCCTTCGGTCCACATCCCGCCGCAGTGCGAGAACCGCACATCGGGCTCCTTCGCCGCCAGGCCCACCATGTAGGGATCGAAGTAACCGAACGAGGTGGGGAACAGCAAGGTCGCGCCGTCCTGCTTGATCATGCCGGTCATCGTCTTCGTGACCGCGGAGGTTTCGGGGACGTTCTCTTCCTCGACGACCTTCACCCCCGGCATCTTCTTCATCTCGCTCGCCGCCGCCGCCTGCGCCTGGTTGTAGCCGAAGTCGTCGCGCGGCCCGACGTAGATCACGCCCATGGTGAGGGGCGTCTGGGCGGCGGCCGGACGGAGCGCCCAGGGCGAAAGCGTGGCGAGCGACATCGCCGAGAGCCGGGCCAGCGTCCGGCGCCGCGCGGCGAAGGTGGAATCGTCGTGAGGGGTCGTCATGGCAAGTCTCCGCGAAGGTCAGCCTGATCCAGGGGCCTCGGCACTGCGGCGCCGAGAACGCTAAAGGTGCACGTATTGGTATACCGTTCGGAATGCTGCAAGGAGCGTGCCCGTGGGCGGCACCGGTTCAGCTCACTCCGTCAGCTGCCGACGCGCCTCGTTCAGCATGTGCAGGGTGATCTTGCGGACCTCGAGCTTGCTCTGTTCGATGTGCGTCTTGAGCAGCAGCAGCGACTGATCGGCCTTGCGCTGGATCACCGCGCGCAGGATCTTCGCGTGCTCGGCATAGGTCGCCTCGACCCGGTCGGGCCGCGTGAAATCGAGCCGGCGGATGATGCGGATGCGTTCGGTGACGTCCCAGTGGACCCGGGCCGTCTCGTCGTTGCCCGCTGCCCGCACCAGAGTGGCGTGAAACTGTTCGTCCGCGGTACCGACCATGCGTGCGTCGGTCTGCCGCTCGGCCACCGGCACCAGCCAGAAGCGCTTCAGGCCTTCGAGCTCGGGCGGCTCGTCGGAGCGCGCGCAGAGGCGCAGCAGGCTCGCCACCTCCAGCACGATCCTCAGGTCGTAGAGCTGCTCGAGGCGGTTGAAGTCGATCGGCTTGACGAACCAGCCGAGCTTGGGCTCGACGTCGAGAAAGCCCTCGTTGCGCAGGCGAAACAGCGCCTCGCGGACGGGGGTGCGGCTGACGCCGAGCCGGCTGCCGAGCTCGGCCTCCGAAAAGCGGTCGCCGGCGACGAGTTCGAAATCGTGGATCTGCGCTTTCAGCGTGGCGTACACCTGCTCCGCCAGATTGGTGCGGATGGCGGTCGGCGGGGCCGGATTACTCATCCCTCGATGTTATCGACCGACTTCCCTCCCGCGTGTCGGATGGGAAGACGATCGTCTCGTCATTTGGAAGGGAGCGCCCTGCCCTGGTCCTGCGCTGACAGGTCGATCAGGCTGACGTGTGCGGCGACGACGCGCCAGCCCTGCGCCAGGCGAACCCAGGTCTGGCTCTGGCGACCGAGCTTGGCGCTCCCGGCGCGCCGGAATTCGGTCATCGCGGTGGCCATGTCGCGGCCGTAGGTGGTGATGACGGTGCCGGCGAGTTGCCGCTCGAGCCCGGTCGCGGGTCGGGCGGCCCGAAACGCCTGGATGGCGGCGTAGCCGACGAGGTTCTCCTCGATGCCGTAGCGCACGGTCAGCGGCGAATCCCAGAACAGTTCGTCGAGCACCGCGACATCGTTGCCGACGAGGGCCGCCTCGTAGCGGGCGAAGACGGCGGTGACCTCGGCGAGAACGTCGGGCAGGTTGACGGCGATCGCATGATCGGGGTCCGGGGCGGGCAGCGTGGACATCGGTGGGGGTCGGGTGGCGAGAAGGACGGGGGTTCGTCGAAGCGCCTCAGGCGGCATCCAGCGAAGCGACCGGCGCACGGCACACGCCGAGCGACTCCAGCACCCGGGCGACCCGCAGCACCCGGTCTTCGCACCACGGCGCGGCGATGACCTGAACGCCGATCGGCAGGTGCGGCGCCCGCGGATCGCAGCCCCACACCGGCACCGCGCACACCGGCAACCCGATGCAGGAGAACGGTTGGGTCAGCAGCCCGAGGCTGGGGCGCATCGGCAGGCGTTGGCCGCCGAGCTCGAGCCAAACGCTGCCGATCGGCGGCGCGACGCACGGCGTCGCCGGTGCGAGCAGCACGTCGACGCCCTCGAACAGCTCGGCCGCGCGCAGCGCGAACCAGCGCCGCACCCGCTGCGCCTGCAGCACCCATGCCGCCGGCAGCAGCGCGCCGGCGAGAAAGCGGTCGCGCGAGAGCGGTTCGAAATCGGCCGCCCGGGTGCGCAGGTCGGGCAGATGGAGCGCGGCGCCCTCGGCGTTGCTGATCAGAAACGCCGCGGCGCGTCCCTGCGCGGCGCCGGGCAGCTCGACCCTCCGCGAAGCGCCGAGCGCCTCCGCCACCCGTTGCACGGCAGCGCGGGCGGCGGGCTCGGCGTTCGCCTCGAAGTAGCCGCCGAGCGTCGCGATGCGCAAGCCGGTCGCGCCCTCGGCCAGCCGCGCGACCGTCGGCTCGGCCGGCCGGTCGACGCAGGCGGCGTCGCGCGCGTCGAAGCCCTGGAGCGCGTCGTAGACCTGCGCCAGATCGGCCACGCTGCGCGCGAACGGCCCGAGATGATCGAGGCTCGCGACGAACGGGTAGCTGCCGTTGCGGGGCAGCCGGCCGTAGGTCGGCTTCAGGCCGAAGACGCCGCAGAGCGACGACGGCACGCGGATCGAGCCGTTGGTGTCCGAACCGAGGGTGACCGGCACCTGGCCCGCGGCCAGCGCCGCGCCGGAGCCGCCGGACGAGCCCCCCGCGACGCGCGTCAGGTCATGCGGATTGCGGGTCGGGCCGACGTGGCTGTTCTCGGTGGTGAAGCCGTAGGCGTACTCGTCCATGTTGAGCGCGCCGACAAGCACCGCGCCCGCCGCTTCGAGCCGGCTGATCAGCGGGCTGTCGGCCGCTGCCGGCGGCCGGCCGCGTTCGATCTTGGAGCCGGCGAGCGTCGTCACCCCCTCGATGTCGAACAGGTTCTTGACCGCGAACGGGACGCCGAGCAGCGGCAGGCCGGCGGTGCCCGCGTCCCCGGCGGCGAGGCGGGCGTCGAGCGCCGCGGCGGTGGCGAGCGCCCGGGCCGCGGTGAGTTCGGTGAAGGCATTGACCTGCGGGTCGGTGGCGCCGATGCGCTCCAGGCACGCCTGGGCGATCGCCGCCGCGCTCACCGCACCGCTGCGCACCGCG
>CAZZWY010000454.1:0-3882 GCA_964657785.1 uncultured Acetobacteraceae bacterium | reverse complement strand
GGCTGCGGCCGCCCGGGCCGATGCCGTCGCCCAGTTGCGCCGCGTCGGCATCGCCGACCCGGAAGCGCGCTACGGCGCCTTCCCGCACGAACTCTCCGGCGGCATGCGCCAGCGGGCGATGATCGCGCTGGCGCTCGCCGGTGGCCCGAAGCTGCTGCTCGCCGACGAGCCGACGACCGCGCTCGATGCGACGGTCCAGGCGCAGATCGTCGACCTGCTCAAGCGAATCCGTGCCGAGACCGGCCTCGGCATCCTCCTCATCACCCACGACATCGGCGTGGTGGCGAGCCTGGCCGACCGGGTCGCCGTGATGTACGCCGGCCGGATCGTCGAGGAGGGCGACGCGCTCGACGTCCTCACCCGGCCACTGCACCCGTACACCCGCGGCCTGCTCGCGTCGGTGCCCGATCTGCGAACGCCCCTCGGCACGCGGCTGCGCGAGATCGAAGGCCTGCCGCCCGATCTGTCGACGCCGCCGACGGGTTGTGCCTTCGCGCCGCGTTGTTCAGTCGCGATCCCGTCGTGTCGCCTTGTCAGGCCGCCGATGGTGCCGGTGCCGCACGGCGCGCCGGGGCACCGGGCCGCCTGCCCCGTGATGGCGGAGCCGTCATGACCGGCGCGCCGCTTCTGACCGCCGAGCAACTGCGGGTCGCCTTCCCGTCGCGCGACGGCGGTGCGCCGGTCCGTGCGGTGGACGGGGTCGACCTGGCGATCGGCGTCGGCGATTTCCACGGCATCGTCGGCGAGTCAGGCTGCGGCAAGACGACGCTCGCCCGGACGCTCGTCGGCCTGCAGACGCCGACCGCCGGCCGGGTCACGATCGACGGTCGCGAACTGCACGACTGGCGACGCGACCGTCTCGCCTTCAGCCGGCAGGTCCAGTTCGTCTTCCAGGACCCGGTGGCGTCGCTCAGCCGGCGGCACACGGTCGGCGAGACGCTCGACGAACCGCTGCACATTCACTCGCTCGGCACGAAGCCCGAGCGCGCGGCCCGGGTGGCCGAACTGCTGCGGCTCGTCGGCCTGCCCGAGAGCTGCCTTGGCCGTCTGCCGCGAGCGTTGTCCGGGGGCCAGCGCCAACGCGTGGCGATCGCGCGTGCCCTGGCGCTGCAGCCGCGCATCCTCGTCTGCGACGAGCCCCTGAGCGCGCTCGACGTCTCGATCAAGGCGCAGATCGCCAACCTGTTCGCCGACCTTCGACAGCGCCTGGGCTTGACCATCGTGCTGGTCTCGCACGACCTCGCGCTCGTGCGGCTCGTCTGCACCCGGATCAGCGTGATGTACCTCGGCAAGGTCGTCGAGACCGGGACCGCCGAGGCGCTGTTTTCGCGGCCCGCTCACCCGTACACGCGGGCGCTGTTGGCCGCGGTGGCATCGAGCGATCCGCGGCTCGAGCGGGCTCGGCCCGCGCCGGTGTTGTCGGGCGAGCCGCCGAGCCCGCGTGCGCCGCCGAGCGGGTGTCGATTTCATCCCCGATGCCCTCTTGCCGAGGCGCGATGCGCGCGCGAGGAGCCGTTGTTGCGGGCGGTGGCGTCGGGCAGCGAGGCAGCATGTCATTTCGCTTGACCACCCGGCCCCTCGCTTCGCTACCGAGCGATAGAATACCCCCCTACCCTATTTGAATGAATCGTCCATGGGTCACACGGTCCTAGAAAAGCAGAAGCTCCTCAACCGGGTGCGCCGGATTCGCGGGCAGGTCGACGCCATCGAGCGATCGCTGCTCGAAGAGGCGGGCTGCGCCGAGGTGCTGCAGCAGATCACCAGTTGCCGGGGCGCAATGAACGGTCTGCTCGGGGTCGTGCTCGAAGAGCATATCCGCAGCCACCTCGTCGATGCGCCAAGCGTCGACGGAAAAACACCGCGTGTCGCGCAGACGAGCGCCCGGGATCAATTGATCGACGTCGTCCACAGTTATTTCAAATGAGCACCCGCGCCCTGACGCCCGACCCCACCCCGCCGATCCTCGCGGTTCACGACCACGTCTTTCTCGGCGCCGGCCACGAGAGCAACGAGCGCAAGACCTGGGGCGTGATCGGGCTCTGCAGCGCGATGATGGTGGCCGAGATCGTCGGCGGCAGCGTGTTCGGCTCGCTGGCGCTGGTGGCCGACGGGCTGCACATGTCGACCCATGCCGGCGCGATGCTGATCGCGGCGCTCGCCTACACCTACGCCCGCAAGCACGCCCACGACCGCCGCTTCGTGTTCGGCACCGGCAAGCTCGGTGACCTCGCCGGCTTCACCAGCGCCATCATCCTGGCGATGATCGCGCTGCTGATCGGCTACGAGGCGGTCGTCCGCTTTCTGTCACCGGTGCCGATCCGTTTCGGCGAAGCGATTCCGATCGCGGTGGTCGGCCTGCTGGTCAACATCGGGAGTGCCTGGCTGTTGAGCGGTGGCGATCATCACGGTCACCGTCACGGCCATGGGCACGGCGATCACGACGGCGCGCACGAGGAGGAGGCGCAGCGTCTGTCGACGCCGACGGGCGTTCTGCTGCTCGCGATCCACGAGGACGGCGTGCCCCCGGTGTTTCGCATTCGACCCGAGCGCGGTGACCTGTCGGCCCTGTCGGCGCAAGGCGTCAGCGTCACGACGGTCCGCCCGGACGGTCGGCGCCAGACGTTCGCTTTCGCGCAAACGCCGCAGGGTCTGGAATCGACGGCTCAAATCCCGGAGCCGCATGCGTTCGAGGCGCATGTCGTACTGCCCGGAGGCGAGCACACCGTGGCGTTCCACGAGCACGCGCATGGCGAAGGCGAACATGCCGCCGACGGCCGCGACCACAACATGCGCGCGGCCTACGTCCACATCATCGCCGATGCCGCCGTCTCGGTCCTGACGATCGTCGGTCTCCTTCTGGCGCGCGCTTTCGGCTGGCTCTGGATGGACCCGCTCGCGGGGGCCATCGGCGCGTGTGTCATCGCGAGCTGGTCGTACGGCCTGATCCGCGACACCGGCCGCATCCTGATGGACGTGAGCCCGGACAAGCGCCTCGAACGCCGGATGAAGGAGGCGATCGAAGCGAGCGGCGATCAGGTGCTAGATCTGCACGTCTGGCGCCTCGGGCCTGGCCACCTCGGCGCCATGGCGTCGGTTTTCACGCGCGAGCCCACGCGCGGGCCGAATTTCTATCATTCACTTCTGCAACGTTTCAAGGGGCTGTCGCATGTCACGGTGGAGGTGAATACACCGTCTTTGACCCTGTCGAACCGTCGAGCGCTTTCATAAGGGCCTGACACTCACCTCCCTTGCTCGAGTCCTGAGGCCGAATGTCCGGCCCGCCGGACCTCGTGCCGCACGACGCTGACGACGCGCTGGCGGTCGCGGCCCCGCTCAGCGACTCAGCGGCCCGCCCCTCGGGTGTTCAGGTACACCGCATACAGCGAGGTCGTCGCGCAGATGAAGAGCCGGTTGCGCCGGGCGCCGCCGAAGCACAGATTCGCCGCCGCCTCGGGCAAGCGAATCTTGCCGATGAGCTGGCCGTCGGCGGCGATGCAGTGCACACCGTCGCCGGCGCTCGTCCACAGGTTGCCGTGGACGTCGACGCGAAAGCCGTCGAAGAGGCCGCAGCTCGACTCGGCGAAAACTTCGCCGCCGGTCAATCGGCGGCCATCGGCGCCGACCTCGAACCTGCGGATGTGGCGGGGCCCGTCCGCGTGGTGGGTCGCGCCGGTGTCGGCGATGTAGAGCAGGCGTTCGTCGGGCGAGAACGCCAGCCCGTTCGGCTGCACGAAGCCGTCGGCGACGCGGCTGACCTCGCCGCCTTCGGGCGCGATCCGGTAGACGCAGCGCTCGCCGATCGCGCTCTCGGCACGCACGCCTTCATAGTCGCTGTCGATCCCGTAGCTGGGGTCGGTGAACCAGACGCTGCCATCGGACTTG
>CAZZWY010000453.1:0-3883 GCA_964657785.1 uncultured Acetobacteraceae bacterium | reverse complement strand
TCGGGATGCAGTTCGCCGGTCTCCCGGTGCAGGAAAAAGGGCAGCGGCACGCCCCAGTTGCGCTGCCGGCTGATGCACCAGTCGGGGCGGTTGGCGATCATGTCGTGGAGCCGGGCGCGGCCGTTCTCGGGATAGAACGTCGTCTGCTCGATCGCCGCCAGCGCGATCTGCCGCAGCGACCGTGCCGGCGCGTCGCTCGCGAAGACGCCGTGGGTGCCGGGCCCGGGCGCGTCCATGCGGATGAACCACTGCGCCGCGGCACGGTAGATCACCGGCGTCTTGTGGCGCCAGCAGTGCGGGTAGCTGTGGGTCAGCGGCGCGGTCGCGAAGAGGCGCCCGGCGCGTTGCAGCGCGTCGGCGACAGCCGCCGCGGCCTTCCAGATGTGCTGGCCGCCGAAGAGCGGCAGGTCGGTCGCGTAGACGCCGTTGCCCTGGACCGGGTTCAGGATGTCGTCGAGCGCGAGCCCGTGAGCGCGGCAGGAGTTGAAATCCTCGAGGCCGTAGGCAGGCGCCGAGTGGACGAGGCCGGTGCCGTCGTCGTCGGTCGCGTAGTCGGCCGCGTAGATGGGCGCGAGGCGGTCGTAACCCGGGTCGATCTCGGCGAGCGGATGGTGAAAGACGAGGCCTTCGAGGCGGGCGCCGAGCGTCGTCGCGAGCACGCTGCCGTCGAGCCCGTAGCGCGCCAGGCATTTCGTGACGAGCGCGCTCGCCAGCACCAGCAGGCCGCGCTCGGTGTCGACCAGCGAATACTCGATCGCCGGGCCGACGTTGAGCGCCTGGTTCGCGGGGATCGTCCAGGCGGTGGTGGTCCAGATGACCGCGAAGGCGGGCTTGGCGAGGGTGGCGAGACCGAAGGCCGCGGCGAGCTTCGCCGGCTCGGCGGCGAGGAACGCGACATCGACGGTCTGCGACAGCTTGTCGGCGTACTCGATCTCGAATTCGGCGAGCGAGGAGCCGCAGTCGAAGCACCAGTAGACGGGCTTCAGGCCGCGGTAGACGAAACCGCGCTGCAGGATGGCCTTGAGGGCGCGGATCTCGTTGGCCTCGTTGGCGAAGTCCATCGTCCGGTACGGATGCTCCCAGTCGCCGAGCACGCCGACGCGCTGGAAATCGGCCATCTGCTGGGCGATCTGCTCGGTCGCGTAGGCCCGGCTCCTGGACTGCAGGTCGGCGCGGGAAAGACCTCGGCCGAAGGTCTTCTCGATCTGGTTCTCGATCGGCAGGCCGTGGCAGTCCCAGCCCGGCGTATAGCGCGCGTCGAGGCCCTTCAGTTGGCGGGCCTTGACGATCATGTCCTTCAGGATCTTGTTCGCCGCATGGCCGACGTGGAGCTGGCCGTTCGCATACGGCGGCCCGTCGTGGAGCACGAAGCGCGGCGCGTGATGCCGGGCGTCGCGCAGCTGTCGATAGATGCCCTGCGCTTCCCACTCGCGGACCCAGCCCGGTTCCCGCTTGGGCAGGTCGCCGCGCATCGGGAACGGGGTGTCCGGGAGGTTGAGGGTCGAGCGGTAGTCGGTCTTGGTGGTGGACATGGTGGCGCTTTGGGGGCGGCTCAGAACCTGTGAATGGACCCGCCGCGCCCGAGCAGCGGCCGGAAGGCGGAGCCGTAGCTCGGGCTACGGCGAGCATTGGCAACGACGAGTGGCGTCGTTTCCGGCTGCTGAGCGGGTGTGTCGGGTTCGTTCACAGGTTCTTCAGCGAACAGGAAGGCCCGCGAGCCGCGGGCGCGTATCGGGAGTGACCCTGGCGCGGCGGCGCACGCGGCGCGGCCGGCGCAGGGCGCGCTAAATTCGGTCCCGGCTGGTCTGCCGCTGCTGGGCCGCGTGAGAGCTCAGGAAGGCGCGCGCGTTGTCCGCGTCCTGGCGGATGGCCGCGGTGAGGGCCGGCAGGCCGTCGTAGCGCGCTTCGTCACGGAGTTTGTGCAGCAGTTCCACGCGGACGAGTCTACCGTAGCCTCCCTCCGGCCCGAGGCTCGCCGGCCAGTCGAGGCAGTAGGTCTCGAGCAGCACCCGGCCGCTGTCGTCGACGGTGGGGCGCCGGCCGAGGCTCGCGACGCCGTCGAGCGGCGTGTCGGTCAGGCCCAGCACCCGCACGGCGTAGATGCCGAGGGCCGCAGGGCGGGCGTGGTGGAAGCGCAGGTTGAGCGTGCGAAAGCCGTCGTCGCGGCCGGCGCCGCTCGCCCCCAGGCTGCGGCCGAGCTTCTGGCCGTGGATCACGTGGCCGCTGACGGCATACGGCCGGCCGAGCAGCACCGCCGCCTGGGCCATGTCGCCGGCGGCGAGCGCCTCGCGCACGGCGGAGCTCGAGACACGCAAGCCGCGCACCTCGTAGCTGTTCATGCGGGCGACATCGACGCCGGCCGCGAGACCGGCGGCGTCGAGCATGGCGTAGTCGCCGGCGCGGCCGGTGCCGAAGCGGAAATCGTCGCCGACCAGCACGTACCTGGCACCCAGGCCGCGCACCAGCACGTCGTCGATGAATTCCTGTGGCGACTGCGCCGCGAGGCGGCGATCGAAGCGCAGCACCACGGTCTGATCGACGCCGCAGCGCTCGAGCTCGCTCAGCTTGTCGCGCAAGGTCGCGATCCGTGCCGGCGCGCGCTCGGGATGGCCCGACAGGCCGGCGAAGTAGTCGCGCGGGTGCGGCTCGAAGGTCATCACGCAGGCCGGCAGGCCGCGGTGCTGGGCCTCCGACACCAGCAGTGCGAGCATCGCCTGGTGGCCGCGGTGCACGCCGTCGAAGTTGCCGACGGTCAACGCGCAGGCGCGGGCGATGCCGGGATGGTGGAAGCCGCGATAGACCTGCATCGGCCCGATTATCGGTGGCGCATCGGTGCAATGCCGAATGGAAGCCGGGGGCGGTCGCCAGTATCCTGCGGCGCGATGAATACCTTTTCCACCGAGGCCTCGTCCGGCGCCCCTCGCCCTCCCTTTCGATTTCCCTTTCGGTTCGCGTCTCGGACTCGTGCTCGTCCTCTCGCCGAGGCCGGCCCGCGCACGCTGCGTCGACCGGCTCGACGCGACGGTGTCTGGGTGCTGCTCGCCACGCTGCTGACCTTCGCCTGCGCGAGCGGCTTCGAATGGCAGGAGCGCGTCGCGTCGCTCTCGGCGCGTTTCGAGCGCTGGCAGCTCGACGAGCTGCCGCTCACCTTGATGACGCTCTCGCTCGGCCTGGCGTGGTACGCCTGGCGCCGCCGCAGCGACAGCATCGGCCTGTTGGCGCACAACCGCGAGCTGGCACGGCGTCTCATCGAAGTGCAGGAACGCGAGCGGCGCGAACTGGCGCGCGAGCTGCACGACGAGCTGGCCCAACACTGCACCGCGATCCGGGTCGAGGCCGCCTTCCTGCAGCGCTGCGTCGATGAAGCGCAGGTCGCCGGGGCGGCGCAGCGCGTCGCCGAGACGGCCGGTCTGTTGCAGCAGGGCGTGCGCCGGCTGCTGCGGCGCCTGCGCCCTGCGGAGCTCGACGAACTCGGCCTGCCGGCAGCGCTGCAGGCGCTCGCCGCGAACTGGGAAGCGCGCAGCGGCGTCGGCTGCAGCGTGCAGGTGGAGGGCGCGCTCGAAGCGGTCGACGACCCGGTCGCGACCTGCGTCTACCGCATCGTCCAGGAGGCGTTCTCGAACGTCGTGCGGCATGCCGGGGCGGCACAGGTGCAGGTCGTGCTGGCGGTGGCGCCGTCGACGCTGCGGATGATCGTGAGCGACGACGGCTGCGGTTTCGACGCCGCCCGGGCAACGCGCGGCCTCGGGCTGCTCGGCGCCGGCGAACGCGCGGCCGCGCTCGGCGGCAGCCTCGGGATCGATTCGGCGCCGGGCGCCGGCACGCGCCTGTGCATCGCCCTGCCGCTCGGCCCGACGGCGGCACCCCGATGACGCTGCGCCTG
>CAZZWY010000452.1:0-3886 GCA_964657785.1 uncultured Acetobacteraceae bacterium | reverse complement strand
CCGCCCAGCCCGGGCGCCAGAGACGCGTGCCGAGCGCCGCCGCCAGCACCGGCTCGCGCGGCAGGAGCCGTCGCATCGCGGCAGCTGCGCGCAGGGCGAAGAAGGTCTCGGCCGCTTCGTCGGCCGATCCGTTGGCCATTCGCACGGCCGTACCCGCAGCCGGTCCCCCCGTCGACCCCGCAGCTGGTCGTGTCGCCGATCCCGCACCCGGGTCGCGTGCCACACGCGTGGCCCAGGCCGCATCGTCGGCGGTCCAGCTCGGCCCCGGCGGCACGACCGACTCGACCGCCTGGAGCAGCAGCACCTCGCGCGCCGAGGCTTCGTTCAGGCCGCGCGACCGGGCCGCCGCTCGAGTCCGTGGCATGCCGGTGGAGGCGTCCGCGCGTCGGCCCGCGGCAACGGTCGCGCGGCGCGTCGGGCTCAGGCGAGCGCCCGGCCGATCAGGATCTTCTGCACGTCGCTCGTGCCTTCGTAGATCTGGCAGACCCGCACGTCACGGTAGATCCGCTCGACCGGAAAATCGGCCACGTAGCCGTAGCCGCCGAAGACCTGGATCGCCGCACTGCAGACCTTTTCGGCCATCTCGCTCGCGAAGAGCTTGGCCATGGCGGCCTCCTTCAGGCACGGCACGCCGGCATCCTTCAGGCTCGCCGCGTGGTGGGTGAGCTGGCGCGCGGCTTCGATCTGCGTCGCCATCTCGCCGAGCCTGAAGTGCACGGCCTGGTGCTCGAAGATCGGCTTGCCGAAGGCGACCCGGTCCTTCGCGTAGGCGAGCGCCGCCTCGAACGCGGCCCGCGCCATGCCGATGCTCTGCGAGGCGATGCCGATGCGCCCGCCCTCGAGGCCGGAAAGCGCGATCTTCAGCCCCTGGCCTTCGTCGCCGAGCCGGTTCCCGGCCGGGATGCGGCAATCGTCGAACACGATCTGCGCGGTGTCGCTCGCGTGCTGGCCCATCTTCTCCTCGAGGCGGGCGACGACGTAGCCGGGGGTCGTCGTCGGCACGACGAAGGCGCTGATGCCCTTCTTGCCGGCCGCCTTGTCGGTCACGGCCATCACGATCGCCAGGTCGCCGTTCTGGCCGCTGGTGATGAACTGCTTGACGCCGTCGAGCACGTAGCTGTCGCCGACGCGGGTTGCCGTCGTCTTCAGGCCGTCGGCCTGCGAGCCGACGTGCGGCTCGGTCAGGCAGAACGCGCCGAGCAGCTCGCCGCGGGCCAGCGGCACGAGCCAGCGCGTCTTCTGCGCCTCGTCGGCCCACGCCATCAGGATCGAACAGACGGGGCAGTTGTTGACGCTGACGACGGTCGACGTCGCCCCGTCGCCCGCGGCGATCTCCTCGATGATGACGGCGAGCGCCAGATAGTCGAGGCCGGCGCCGCCCCAGTCGGACGGCACCGCGACGCCGTAGCAGCCAAGCGCAGCCAGGCCCTGCAACTCGGGCTTCGGAAAATGATGGTTCTTGTCCCACGCCGCAGCCTGCGGTGCGATCCGGTCCTGGACATAGGTACGAACGGCGTCCTGGACGGCAAGGTGGTCTTCGGTCAGCAGCATGGCGATTTCCGGCGGTTCTTCGTCGCGCACAGCGTAGCGCGGATCGCGACGTTGCCGCACAACGGCACGAAAGAGCATCGGGTCATGGCACCGCGCAGCGGGCGGACTTGCGCAACGCCCGCGACGCGAGGCCGGTGCTGGCGTCGACGCCGAAGCGATGGAAATGGCCCCAGCGGAGAGCGGCCGCCCCCGATTCCGGGGGTACGGCGATTGAGGTGCCTTTCGTCGATTGAAGATCGTGACAAGGTCTGGCACAGTGGCGCGATATCGACCGGGTGCCATCCATCGTGAAACGAAACTTCTGGTTATCGATCGCGTTCGCCTGTGTCAGCCCGATCGCCTCTGCAAGCAACTGGTCGTTCGTCGGGTCGCTCGACGTCAGCAATCCGAACGATGTGTTCGCCGCCACATTCGCTCTCGCCGTGCCCAGCCCGGTCAGCATCCAGACCTGGGGCTTCGGCGGAACCAGCGACGCCGCGGGCGGCACCAATCTGGCCGGGCAGGTCATTGTCCCGGGCGGATTCGATCCCTATGTGTCGCTCTTTGCGGGGAGCGGCCCAACGGCCACGTTCATCGCCTCGAACGACGATGGCGCCTGCCCGCCCGGGCATGCGTTCCCGTCCTGCGCCGATTCGACGTTGGTCTTCGCCTCGCTGCCTTCCGGCACCTATACCTTGGCGTTGACCCTGCCCTTCAATTTTTCGTTTGCCGAGAATTACGGCAGCGGTTCGCTGGGCGACGGGTTCATCGGGCTCGACGCGAGTTATGACGACGGTGCCTGCGCCGGCTCGTGCAGCGCGGCGTACGCGGTCGACGTCCGAGCCGGAGGCCTGGTCAGCGCAGTGCCGGAGCCCTCGTCGTGGGCGATGCTGCTGCTGGGAGTGCTGACCGTGAGCGGTCGGTCGCAGCGGCGCTCCCGTGCCCGTTCGGTCGCTGTCACGAAAAAGGAACTCGCATGAACACCCGGTCTTCTGGCTTCTCCGTCGCCCTCGCCTGCTCGGCGGGCATCGCGCTTCTCGCCTTGGCGTCGACTGCTGGCGCGCAACCGAAGGCAGCCCTGGTCCGGGACGTCGACCGGTCCAGCAGTCAGCCGGTCCACGGCTACTGCGTGGCACCGTCCTCCGGCGGCGCTGCCAAGTGCACGCTGCTGACCGTGCCGGCCGGAAAGCGGCTCGTGGTCGAAACCGTCACCTACAGCATCCTCGGGGAACCGGGCAAACGCATCACCGACATCCTGATCGGCGATGGAACCGAATTCAGTTCAGCCCCGGTGCTGGTCTTCAACGACAACGTCTATGCATTGCCCCCGGTGTTTTCCAACAACTACGGGGTCAACCGGTACGCCACGACCCAGCCCCTGAAGATGGTCCTGGATGAAGGCCGCATCCTCGTCGGCTACGTGGGCTCGGAAAGCTCTCTCAGCTATTCGCAGCAGTTCGGTTTCAGCGGCTTTCTGGTCGACAAGTGACTCCGGCGCGGCGGGCGACGACCCGCCCCAGCGTCTCGCCGGTCCATCCGCAAGTCAGGACGAAGCCCCGGGGGAGCGCAGCAGGAAGCGGGTCGTGCCGACCAGCGCCGGGCCGCGCGGCGTCAGGACGCTGCCTTCGGCCTCGACGATCCAGCCGCCCAGGCTCGCTTTCCAGTCGCCGCCGGTGACCGCCCAGCGCATCGTCAACGGCTCGCCGCCGAAGACGACGGCGCGGAAGCGGAAATCGAAACCGAGCCCCAGCATGGCGCGCGGAAGGCTGCGCGACGGCTGCGTCGACACATACGGCGCCGAGAAATGGGTCGCCGTGATGCCCATGAAGATCGCGCCGGTGTGCGCGCCGCTCGCGACCAGCGCCGGGTAGCCGGCGGCACGGGCCGCGCCGAGGTCGTGGTGGATCGGATTCAGGTCGTGGACGCGCGCGGCACCTTCGCGGATGTCGTCGTCGGTCAGCGTCAGCCGAAGGGTGCAGGTTTCGCCGACCTCTGTCGGCATCTCACCAGGGGATGGGACTGCCGTCATGGTTGAAGAATCCGCCGTTGTCTCGCGCCGACAGGCCGGCGACCGTGCGGCGAAGGTCGGAGATGCTTTGCTCCGGGGTCAGGTCGGCGCCGGCACCGCCCATGTCGGTCCGCACCCAGCCGGGGTGCAGCGCGACGCAGGTCGCACGGCCGGCGAAGACGATCGAGGCGTCCTTGAGCACTGAATTCAGCGCCGCCTTCGACGCCCGGTAGAGCCAGGTGACCGTCGATGAACGCTTGCCGATCGATCCCATCAGCGAGGACAGTACCGCCAGGCGTCCGCCGGGCGCGAGCGCGTCGGCGAGTTGCGGGATCACCCGCATCGGGC
>CAZZWY010000451.1:0-3886 GCA_964657785.1 uncultured Acetobacteraceae bacterium | reverse complement strand
CCGGCCCAGGGAAACCGGGCGTGGGCCCGGCCCCGGGCGACGGCATAGGCGAGCGCCGCCAGCACGCCGTTCGACACCGCCGCGGCCGCGGCCGCGCCGCCGAGGCCAAAGCGCGGCACGAGCAGCAGGTTGAGCGCGAGGTTGATCGCGGCGACCCCCAGCATCAGCCCGACCGTGCGCAGGCCCCAGCCCGCCAGCAGCAGCAGGTAGAGGAAGATCTGGTAGAGCCCGAAGCCGATCGTCGCCAGGCCCATCAGCAGCACCACCCCGGCCGGCAGCCGGTACGCCTGCGTCGTGATCATCGGCATCGCGGTCTCGGCCACGCAGGCGAACCAGAGCACGAAAGGCAATGCGAGAAACAGGAAGACGCGCACCGCGTCGCTCGCGAGCGCCGTGACGCGGGCCGGGTTGCCCTGCGACCAGCGCTGCGCGAGCGCCGGAAAGAGCGTGAAGCCGAGCACCGTGTAGGCGACGCTCGTGACCGACAGCAACGAGGCCGCGGCCGCGTAGACGGCGAGCGCTGGAAGGCCGAGCGACTGCGTCAGCACGAAGCGGTCGGCGAACGCATTGACGGCGCTGAGGGCGGCGAGCAGGACCAGTGGCAGCGCGAAGCGCAGGAGGGTGGACCAGCGCACCGGCGCCTCCGCAGGCGGATCGAGGGGCGCGACACCGCGGAGCAACTCGAGGCCGAACGCTGCCCCGACCATCAGCAGTTGCAGCAGCACGAAGCTCGCGAACGCGGCGCCGAAGCTCGCGTCGAACAGCGTGGGCGCGAGCCCGAATGCGCCGAAGCGGGTGATGCCGCGGGCGAGCATCAGCAGCGCGATCTCGCGCGTCCGGAACGCCGAGCGCAGGAACGAGACGAGCAGGTCGAAGAGGGCGTCGGCCGCCAGCAGGGCAAGCAGCGGCGCGACGAAGGGCGCGAGCGCCGCGTCGCCGTAGACGGAGCGCGCCACCGCCTCGCGCTCGCCCCAGACGGCCAGGCCGAGCACGCCGAAGAGAAATGCGAAGGCAACGAGGATCCTGCGCATCCAGCGGCGTCGCTGCACCGGCCCGACACCTGCGGAGAAGTAGCGCACGATCGCCGTCGGCAGGCAGAGCAGCACGACCGGCATCAGCATGCTCGAGAGCACCGTGCTCTGTGCCCAGACGCCGTATTCATCGGGGCTGAGCCGCCGTGTCAAGAGCGGCAGCAGGAAGAGGCCGAGCAGGCGCTCGGCCAGCACGGCGGCGCCGTAGACGAGGGTATCGGACTTGAGGGAGGCGTTCAAACGGGGGCGGCCATCGGCCGCGACAGCCGGCCACACGAAGCGGCGATTCTAGAAGGGCGCAGGTTCGGGGCCCGGGCACCCCCACCCTACAATTCCTGGCCGAACCCCGAGCAGATCGCAGAGCAGAGCCACCGCATGGACATCCCCGCGCCCGTTGACGAGAACAAGCTGATCGCCGAACGGCGCGAGAAGCTCGCGGCGATCCGGCGCCGAGGCGTCGCCTTCCCGAACGACTTCAAGCCGAAGGATTGCGCCGCCGAACTGCTGCGCCGGCATCAGGACCACGACAACGCCGAACTCGAGTCGATGGGGGTCGACGTCACCCTCGCAGGCCGGCTGATGCTCAAGCGCGTGATGGGCAAGGCGAGCTTCGGCACGCTGCAGGACGCCTCGGGCCAGATCCAGCTCTTCGTGACCCGCGATGCCCTCGGCGAGGAGGCCTACGCCGACTTCAAGCACTGGGATCTGGGCGACATCCTCGGCGCCCGCGGCACGCTCTTTCGGACCAAGACCGGCGAACTCTCGGTGCGCGTCGGCACGCTGCGGCTGCTGACGAAGAGCCTGCGCCCCCTGCCCGACAAGTTCCACGGCATGACCGACCAGGAACAGAAATACCGCCAGCGCTATGTCGATCTGATGACCGACCCGGCGTCGCGGGCGCGCTTCGCCGCGCGCAGCAAGGCGCTCGCCTCGATCCGCCAGTTCATGGTCGAGCACCACTTCATGGAGGTCGAGACGCCGATGCTGCACCCGATCCCCGGCGGCGCGAACGCGAAGCCCTTCGTCACGCATCACAACGCGCTCGACCAGCAGATGTTCCTGCGGATCGCGCCGGAGCTCTACCTGAAGCGCCTGATCGTCGGCGGCTTCGAGCGCGTCTTCGAGATCAACCGGAGCTTCCGCAACGAGGGCATCTCGGTGCGGCACAACCCCGAATTCACGATGATGGAGTTCTACGCGGCGTACTGGAACCATCACGACCTGATGAACTACACCGAGGAGGTGCTGCGCCACGCGGCCCGGGTCGCCACGGGATCGGCCGCCGTCAGCTACGCAGGCCGGCCGGTCGACCTCGACAAGCCCTTCCGGCGCATGACGGTGCGCGACTCGCTCGTCGCCGAGGCCGGGTTGACGGCCGACGAGGCGGTCGACGCCACGGTGCTGCGCGCGCGGCTCGAATCGCTCGGCGAGGCGCCGCCGCCCCACTGGACGCTCGCCGAGCTGCAATTCGGCCTCTTCGAAGCCGCCGTCGAAGCGCGACTCTGGCAGCCGACCTTCATCGTCGACTATCCGGTGGAGGTGTCGCCGCTCGCCCGCGCCTCGGATGCGGACCCGTCGATCACCGAGCGCTTCGAGCTCTTCATCACCGGCCGCGAGTTCGCGAACGGATTTTCCGAACTGAACGACGCCGAAGACCAGGCCGCGCGCTTTCAGGCGCAGGTCGCGAACCGTTCCGCCGGCGACGAGGAAGCGATGTATTACGACGCCGACTTCATCCGCGCGCTCGAATACGGCATGCCGCCGACGGGCGGCTGCGGCATCGGCATCGACCGGCTCGTCATGCTCATCACCGATTCGCCGAGCATCCGCGACGTGATCCTGTTCCCCTCGCTGCGGCAGGTCGACTAGCCTGCTGCACCAGGCAGCGATTTTTCGCCGATTCACACTCGCTTCACGAATCTCGACGAGCATCCCGCCGGGGCGTTTTTGCCCTTGGAGTCTGCCCTTCCTCGGACGAACCCGCCGTTGGTCCGACCTTCTCGCCGGGAGGCTTTCGTGAACCGAGTCGTCGTTCGCCTGATTGCTTGCAGCCTGCTGGCCTGCGGCGCCGTCGCCGCGCTCGGCCAGCCGGGGACGGCGGCGTCCGCGCCGCCGCCGCTCATGGTTCGAAGCGGCGAACGGTTGAGCGTGCCGGCAGCATCACCGCTGCGGTCCCGCCTCCAGGTGGCAACCGTCGCGGCGCTCGCCTCGGCACACGCCCTCGCCTTGCCGGCCGTCGTCGAGGCCGATCCGGCCCGCAGCGTCAACATCGTGCCGCCGCTCACGGGCCGGCTCGTCGCGCTGCGGGTGCATCTCGGCGAGGAAGTGCACCGCGGCCAGTTGCTCGCGACGCTTTCGGCGCCTGACCTGACGCAGGCCGTCGCCGACACGACCAAGGCGCGGGACGCGCTCGACCTCGCGCAACGCGCGCTGACCCGCGCCGAGGGCGTGCACGAGACCGGCTCGAACGCGACCAAGGATGTGGAGGCGGCGCGCAGCGCGCTCGCCCAGGCCGTGGCCGAGCGCGACCGCGCCGAAGCGCGCCTGAAGGCCCTCGGCGCGGAACTCCATGGCGCGACCGGACAGCTGCTGCGGCTGACGGCGCCCTTCGCGGGCGTCGTGACCGCGCTCAACGTCGGCCAGGGTGCGGTCGTCAACGACGCCGCGGCCGCGCTGATGACGCTTGCCAATCTCGACAGGGTCTGGATCACGGTCGACGTGCCGGAGAACCTGCTCTCGAGCGTCAGCCCCGGTCAGACGGCCTCGGTCAGCGTGGCCGCCTATCCGGAGCGCACGTTCACCGGCCGCATCGCCTTCGTCGCGCCGGTCCTCGACGCCGACACCCGCCGCGCGAG
>CAZZWY010000450.1:0-3895 GCA_964657785.1 uncultured Acetobacteraceae bacterium | reverse complement strand
CCGGTGCAGCGTGCACCGGCCGGGCGGACTGCTGCCACGCGCTATAGCGCCATGGCCTTGCGCGCGTCGGTCGACGGCTTCACGGCGACCTTGGTCCCCGTGTCTGCACTCGCTCGCAGCGCTGCTGCGGGCTTCGCCTTCACGACGGCGACGACAGGTTTGTCGGTACTGGGCGCCAGGGCATCCTTGGCGGCATCAGGACAGGCCATCGCGTTGGCGCCGACGAAGGCGAGCGCGATCAGGAAAGTTTTCATGGGCAACTCCTTTCACGGGTTGATGACGGTCAAAGCTTAGTCCCGCGAGGGGTCGGACAAGCGTAATCACCTTGGTCCGGTCAGGGTCGCGCTCGGGACGTCGAAGGGCAGGGTGCTGGCGAGCCGGTGGCGCTCAGGTCAGCCGGACTTCCGGCGGCGGGTGCCGGCGCCGCCACAGCAACCAGCCGAGGTACGCCACCACGGCGACGTTGAACGACAGCACCAGCGCACTCGACCAGGTCCGCTTCAGCAGCAGGTGGTGCACCTCCAGCGGCACATACAGCGCGCCGGACAGCGCCCCCAGCCACTCCCCCCACGGCCGCTGGAACCACAGGCCCCAGGCCTCGGACAACCGCACCGCCACGTAGGCCGCCACGACCAGCAACAGCGGCACCTTGTCGGCATCGGTGAAGAGGTCGACGTAGTGCAGCAGCATCGCCGGGTAGTGCGCGTCGGGGTCGAGCCCGATGGCGCCGATCAGGTTGACGACGATGGCGCGCAGGTCGGCGTGCACCAGCGTCAGGAGCCCGAGGCTGACCGCCAGCGCGCCCAGGCCCTTGGCCGCCTCGAACAGCGCGATCGCGCGCAGCGCCTTGCGCTCGGCGACCGGGTGGGTCGTCACCGCCGCGGCCGTGGCGTCTGCTAGTTCGGCGGCTTCGGCGGCCTCGAGCGGTTGTTCGGCCGGCGTCATCGTCGGGACAGCCGCGCGGCGCTCAGCGTGGGAGGCATGGTTCGATCCTTCGTCGCTCGTTGCGTCACCTGCAAGCACGGGTCGGGCCCGGCCGATGGCGCACGAGGGCGGGCCCGAACGATCGGTGGGCAACGATTCCCGACGTGCGCGAGTTGGCCGATCTGCCGGAGCGCACGCTTGACGCAGACCTGAACGGCCGGCGGGCTTCGGCAGCGCGTCCGAACGCCGGACGCTGCGAGCTCACGCTGGCGCGAAGGTCGGGTTCAAGCCTTCGGCCCGCTGCGGATCCGCTGCGTGAACCACCACAGGTGGCCTTCCGGATCGGTGGCGCCATAGCTGCGGTCGGCCCAGTAGTCGTCGCCGTAGTCGTGCAGCGCCGGCGGCGACACGATCTTCGCGCCCCCGGCACGCGCGCGCTCGCAATGCGTGTCGACGTCGTCGACGTAGACCATCAGGCCTTGCGTGTTGCCGCCGCCCACCGACAACGGGCTCAGCCAATCGGTGCCGAATCGCGCGGCCGCGCCAAGCTTCTCCTGGCCGACCATGATCACGCCCTCGCCATAGCTCAGCTCGCTGTGCACGATGCACCCCGGCTCCGCTTCGATCTTCAGCCGAACCTCGAAGCCGAAGGCCGAACACAGCCAGTCGATCATCGCCGCCGCCTGGCGGTAGTGCAGCGACGACGAAATACGGGGCCAGCCGGCGGGGGGTGGTCTCATGGGAAGTGCTCCGCTGTCGATGCCACGTAATTTACCGCCACGACGCGGCGCCTTCGAACGGGGTTCACTGCCGTCGTACGCCGCTACGTTGACAGCCGTCGCGTCGAGATCTCCCGCGCGCGGCCGCGGTAAGTTGCCGACGCGCTGTACGAACGCTTCGGCATCACCGCCGCCGCGGTCGCGGCCGAGGCGCGGCGCCTTCTGGCTCAAATCACGTAAACTTTTTGGATGTCGCGGGTTTTTCGATCGATGCTGATGTGGCTCCTGGCGGTGGCTTTGCCGCTCCAGGGCGTCTCGGCCGCGACCATGTTGTCGTGCGGCGGCGAGCACCCGGCCGCTTCGACCTCGACCGACCCCGGCCACGCCTTGGGCCACGCCGGTTCGCACATGCACGACCCCATGGCCGGCGCCGACCATCGAACCGCATCGGCAGCTCATGTCGTCTCGATCAAGTCGAACCTCGGCAAGAGCGCCGGACACAAATGCAGCGCCTGCGCTGCCTGTTGCCTCGGCGCTGCCGTGCCGTCCACGACGCTGTCGTTCGACACCGCCAGGCTGACCGACCACTTCGCTCCCCTCGCCACCCGCACTGTTGCAGCATTCGCGACCGGGCGGCTCGAGCGACCTCCCCGACCCTTCCTCGCTTGACCTGCCGCTCGGCCGGCCAGGGCATTCCTGCGCCCCGACCTGCCGCGCGGCGTCGCGACCGCGGGCTTTGCCCTGCGGTTCCGCCCCCATGCGAGGAACCCATGCCCAAATCTCTTGCCCTCCTGACGGCCGCGCTTCTCGTCGCCGCCACATCCGCCGCCGTCCGCGCCCACGGCACCATCGAAACCTCAAGTCCCAGGGACGGGTCGACGCTCAGCTCACCTCCCGCCGAGATCCGGATGAAGTTCACCGAGACGCTCGAGCCGGCGTTCACATCGGTCAAGCTGATCGGACCTGCCGGACAAGAGGTCGCACCCAGGGAAAAGGCCCGCGTCGAAGACGACAGGACCGTCGTCCTGCCGCTGCCGACCCTGGCACCAGGCGCCTACACGGCGCATTGGATGTCGGCCGGCCACGACGGCCACCCCATCCACGGCGATCTCAGCTTCACGGTGAAGTAGTGCTGGGCGAGGATCTCGCGGCGACGCGGGTCCTGGCGGCGACGGTGCTGGTCAACCTCGGGTTGGCGGGCATGGTCGGCGGCTGGGCGTCCGTGCTCTGGCTGCGTCGAGCCAAGTCGCCCTGGGCAAGCGACGCGCGGCAGCGCGCCTGGACGGTGTTGCGGCTGGCGCTGTCGGCCACCGTCATCGCCGATGTGCTGCTCCTCTGGCTGCAGGCAGCCGCCTTGGGCGATGCGTCCCTGGCCGAAGCCCTGGCGCTGCTGCCCTTGATGCTTCGGTCGTCGTATGTCGGCCATGCCTGGGTCGGCGGCGTTGCGGGGTTGGCGCTGGTCTTCGCGGCGGCCCGCGGCGCGGTCACCGACCGCTGCGCAGGCCGCCTCGCCGGCGTCTTCCTCGGCGTCAGCGTGTTCGTCTGCTCGCGCGCGGCGGTGTCCCACGCCGGCGACTTCGGCCTGGCCAGCCTTCCGCTGCTCATCGAGAGCGTGCACCTGTGGGCGATCAGCCTGTGGCTGGGCGGCGTCGCGATGGCAGCGTTCTCGCTGTCGATTTTGCCAGGCGCGGGTGCCGTGACCGAGCGCGTCGACCTGGCGAGGTGGGTTCGAACACTCTCTGCGGCGGCAACAGGCGCACTGGCGGTCATTCTCGGCACGGGCGTCCTCAACGCCTGGCGTGGGGTCGGTTCGGCGGCCCACCTGACCGGCAGCGCCTATGGCACCACGCTGCTGGTCAAGGTTGCGCTCGTCGCCGTCGCTGTCGGCCTGGGCGGGTTGAACCGCTTTCGGGCCTTGCCGCGCTTGCTGGCCGCCTTGCAGTCCACCGATGCGGACGTCGCGCACCCGCAGCAGCAGTTCATTCAAGTCCTCCGCATCGAGGCAGTCGTTCTCTTCGCGGCGCTCGTGGCCGCAGCGGTTCTCAGCGCGAGTCCGTTGCCCGCGGCGACATGACCTTCAAAAACCTCAAGGAAACATCATGCGTTTCAAGCTTCAAACGATTTACGTCGCCGTTGCCGCCTGCGCAGGCTTGTCCGCCCAGGCCCAGATGGCGCCCATGCCGTCGGCGGCGCCCGCCTCCAGCGGGGCGCCCTCGATGCCCGGCCATGACATGTCGTCGATGCCCGGCCAC
>CAZZWY010000449.1:0-3901 GCA_964657785.1 uncultured Acetobacteraceae bacterium | reverse complement strand
CCGGCACGTAGTCGGACGACAGCACGTCGAGCACGCCTTCGCGGGCGAGCGCCAGCGCCGAGACATTGCCCGAGTGCGAGCCGCCGCGCACCAGGTTCGGCGCGCCGCCGACGGTCGCGAGGCCGTGGGCGCGGGCATGTCGCGCGGCCGCCAGCGTCGTCGGGAACTCGCTCATGCAGGCCCCGAGCGCGACCGCCTCGTCGACGTGCGCGACCGTGGTGTCGTCGTGCGTCGCGAGCGGCAGGCCGCTCTGCCGTGCGAAGTCGGCGAACCAGCGGCGGTGCGGCTCGGCCCAGCGCGCCTGGCGCGTCGGCGCAATGCGCACCTCGTCGGCGAACTTCGCGTCGCTCCAGCCCTTCTTGCCGGTGTAGTAGACGCGGGCGTGCTCGATCTCGCTCCACTGGCGCTGCCCGGGCGTGTGGTCCATCAGCGAGATCAACCGCAGCCGCGGGTGCCCGCGGAAGGGCTCGAACAGCTCGAGCACGTTCGGCGCCGGCAACTCGGCGCGCACGTGGATGTGGTGGTCGACGCGCAGCGCGCCGGCGCCCTCGAGGCGGTCGAGCACGCGCAGCAGCTCGCTCTGGTCGCGGGCGCGAAAGCCCTCGTCGTACGGGTCACCGACGCCGATCGCATCGAGCACCGTCGTGATGCCGGCGGAGGCAAGCTCGCCGTCGTGCGCCTGCACCGCCGCCTGCATCGGGAACGTCACCTTCGGCCGCGGCATGACGTGGCGCTCGAGGTTGTCGGTGTGCACCTCGACGAGGCCGGGAAGCAACAGGTCGCCCTCGCAATCGTGCGCCCCGGCGACACCGGGCGGGCCGCTGCCGACCGCGGCGATGCGGCCGTCGCGCACGACGACGTGGCCGAGGAGGGTCTCGTTCGGCAGCACGAGCCGGGCGTTGGTGAGGACGAGGTCGGGCATGCCGGAGGCTCTCCGTGTGAGGCTCTTCAGTCGAGTTCGACGCAGCGGGTCGCGACCGCGTCGCGCACCTCCTGGTCGTGGAAGATGCCGACGACCGCGGTACCGCGCGCCTTGGCCTCGGCGACGAGTTCGACGACGACCCCGCGGTTCGCGGCGTCGAGCGACGCGGTGGGTTCGTCGAGCAGCAGAAGCCGTGCCGGCTGGACGAAGCCGCGGGCGATGTTGACGCGCTGCTGCTCGCCGCCGGAGAAGGTCGCGGGCGGCAGGTCCCAGAGCGACGCCGGCAGGTTCAGGCGCGCGAGCAGCCGGCGGGCCGCCTCGCGGGCGACGGCGACGCGGCCGTCCTCGGCGTCGTCCTCGAAATCGTCGGACGCAGGCACGGTTTCGGCGTCGAGCAGGCGCTGCGCGACCACGTCGAGCGCCGGCACCCGCGGCACGGCGCGGAGGAACTGGCTGACGTAGGCGATGTCGCGCCGGCGCAGGGCGATCATGCGCTGGGGCGACGCTTGCGCGATGTCGACCTCGCCGTCGCTCGAATCGAAGCGCAACTCGCCAGAACCCGCGCCATAGCTGCCGTAGAGGCACTTCACGAGCGTCGACTTGCCGCGGCCGGAGGCACCGACGAGCGCGACGCATTCGCCGGCGTGGACGTCGAGCGAGGTGTCCTGCAGCACCGGCAGGCGGGCGCCGGCGCGCAGGTGCAGGGTGAAGTGCTTCGCCAGGCCGCGAACCGACAGGCGGGGGGCGGCTGCGGCGAAGCGGTCGATCGTCATGGCGCAACCACCGAGGACACGAGCAATTGCGTGTACGGATGCTGTGGATCGTCGAGCACGCGGTCGGTCAGGCCGTGTTCGACGATGCGGCCCCGGCGCATCACGAGCGTGCGTTGGGCGAGCAGCCGGGCGACGCCGAGGTCGTGGGTGACGATCAATGCGCACAAGTGCATCCGCGAGCTCAGCAGCCGGATCAGGTCGAGCAGTTTCGCTTGCACCGACACGTCGAGGCCCGAGGTCGGCTCGTCGAGCAGCACCAGGCGCGGCCGGGTGACGAGGTTGCGCGCGATCTGCAGCCGCTGGCGCATGCCGCCCGAAAAGGCGCGCGGCGAATCGTCGATGCGTGCGGTATCGAGTTCGACCCGCTGCATCCAGCGCTCGGCCGCGGCGCGCAGCCGCCCGTAGTGGCGCTCGCCCTGCCCCATCAGCCGCTCGCCGATGTTGGCGCCGGCGCTGACGTCGAGCCGCAGGCCGTCGCTCGCGTTCTGCTCGACGAAGCCCCACTCGGTGCGCGCGAGCACGCGCTGCTCGCGTTCGCTGAGCGCGTGGACGTCGAGCCAGCGGTCGCGGGCATCGCGGTAGTGCACCGTGCCGTGGGTCGGCGCGAGCCGGCCGGCGATGCAGTTGAGCAGCGTCGACTTGCCCGAGCCCGACTCGCCGACGATCGCCACGACCTCGCCGGGATGGAGGTCGAGCTCGGCGGCCTCGACGGCGAAGCGCTCGTCGCGCGCGGCCTTGAACCGGTGCGACAGACCGCGCACTCGAAGCAGGGGTTGAGGCGTTGCATCGGTCATGGGCGGTCTCCGGCCGTCTGGCGGTCGACCCGCTCGGCGCACCAGTCGGTGTCCGAGCAGGTCCTGCGGACGACGCCGGGAGCCGTCTGCACCTCGTCGAGGAAGCTGGTCGTGTCGCCGCAGCGCGCGCACTGCTGGCCCTGCGGCTCGACGTGGAACGGATGGTCCTCGAAGTCGAGGCTCTGCACGTCGGTGTAGGGCGGGATCGCGTAGAGGCGCTTCTCGCGGCCGGCACCGAAGAGCTGCAGCGCCGCCATGCGGTGCATCTTCGGGTTGTCGAAGGCCGGGATCGGCGAGGGCGACATCACGTAGCGGCCGTCGACGCGCACCGGGTAGTCGTAGCTCGTCTCGACGCGCCCCCATTGGGTCAAATCCTCGTAGAGCTTGACGTTGATCAGCCCGTATTCCTCGGCGGCATGCAGCCGGGCGGTCTCGGCGCGGCGCGGCTCGAGCCGGTAGAGCGGCTCGGGCTGCGGCACCTGGTAGACCAGCACCTGGCCCTCGACCAGCGGCTTCTCGGGAATGCGGTGGCGGGTCTGGATCAGCGTCGCCTCGCCGGTGCGCGTCGTCGTGCGAACGCCGGTGGTGCGGGCGAAGAACTGGCGGATGTTGACGGCGTTGGTCGTGTCGTCGCTGCCCTGGTCGATCACCTTGAGCACGTCGCCCCGGCCGATCACGGCAGCGGTGACCTGGATGCCCCCGGTGCCCCAGCCGTAGGCGAGCGGCATCTCGCGCGAGCCGAACGGCACCTGGTGGCCGGGGATCGCGACCGCCTTCAGCAACGCCCGCCGGACCATCTTCTTCGTGCGCTCGTCGAGGTAGGCGAAGTTGTAGCCCTCGGCAGGCGCCGCGGTTCGGTCGTCGGTCGGCATCGTCATGCGAGGTCTCCCCTGGCAGCGCCTTCGCTCCCCTGCACCGCACGTTCGTGCACCTCGTCGCGCAGTTTGCGGATCATCTGCAGTTCGGATTCGAAGGTCACGTAGTGCGGCAACTTCAGGTGCTGGACGAAGCCCGAGGCCTCGACGCTGTCGCCCTGCGGCAGGGCGAACTCCTGCTGCTGGGCGGGGCTCGTCGGGTCCTCGCCGAACTCGGCCGCGCGCAGCGCCCGGTCGACGAGCGACATCGCGATCGCCTTGCGCTCGCCGCGCCCGAACACCAGGCCCTGGCCGCGCGTGAACACCGGCGGCACGCCCGCGCCACCGACGAACTGGTTGACCATCTGGCATTCGGTGACCTCGATCTCGCCGACCTCGATCGCGAAGTCGAGCTCGTCGGGCACCAGCTCGACGGTGACCTGGCCGCAGCGGATGTCGCCGGCGAACGGATGCGTGTGCGCATAGCCGCGCTGCGTCGAATAGCCGAGGCCGAGCACCCAGCCCTCGTCGGCGCGCGCCAGCATCTGCAGCCAGCCG
>CAZZWY010000448.1:0-3936 GCA_964657785.1 uncultured Acetobacteraceae bacterium | reverse complement strand
GCGGGCGATGCGGTAGAGGTCGTGCTCGTCCCGGTAAGGGCCGTCGGCGACCTCGATCAGCACCCGCTGGGCGAGCCGGGATTCCAGGTTCAGCCGCATCACGTCGAGCGGGCTGCCATCGAGCGCGACGCCGCCGCGCCGCACCTGCGCCGCGCGCGCCGGCAGCAGCCGCGCGACTTCGGCGCCGAGCAGGTCCTCGACACCGGCAGCGCAGGGCAGGAAGAGCGGGGCAACGGCCTCGGGCATGGCGCTGGCGTCGAGATTCGGTTGTGATTCTGGCGAGGACGGGGTGATCGCCCCGGTCACATCGTCTTGCGCAGCTGCGTCGGCGCGATCTTCAACGCGTCCCGGTATTTGGCGACGGTGCGTCGGGCGACCTGGATGCCCTGCTCCTCGAGCATCTGCGAGATCTGGCTGTCGGAGAGCGGCTTGGCCGGGTTCTCCGCGGCGACGATCTGCTTGATGAGCGCGCGCACCGCCGTGCTCGACGCATTGCCGCCGGTCTCGGTGCTGAGCGACGAGCCGAAGAAGTACTTGAGCTCGAAGGTGCCGAAGGGCGTCGCCATGTACTTGGCGGTGGTCACGCGCGAGATCGTCGATTCGTGCAGGCCGAGCTCGTCGGCGATCTCGCGCAGCACCAGCGGCTTCATCGCGATCGCGCCGTGGGTGAAGAAATTCTTCTGCCGCTCGACGATCGCCTGCGAGACGCGCTGGATCGTGTCGAAGCGCTGCAGGATGTTCTTCATGAACCAGCGCGCTTCCTGCAGGCGCGAATTGAGGCCCGGCCCGGCCCCGTTGAGCGGGTCGCCGTGGCTGCGCGAACCGGGCCCGCGCTGCTGCCGGATCGCGTTCGCATAGAGGTCGTTGATGCGCAGCTTGGGCATCACGTCGGGATTCAGCAGCACCTTCCAGCCGCGGCCGGACTTCTGCACGATCACGTCCGGCACGATGATGTTGGCCTCGGCGCGCGCGAAGCGCCTGCCGGGCTTGGGCTCGAGCGCGACGATCAGGGCTTGCGCTTCGCGGAGCAGGTCCTCGTCGGCACCGGTCGCCGACATCAGCTTCTTCAGGTCGCGCCGCGCCAGCAGCTCGAGGTGGCTCTTGCAGATGATGATCGCGATGACCTGCGCCTCGCAGCGCGGCTGGGTGCGCAGCTGCAGGGTCAGGCACTCGGCGAGGTCGCGTGCGCCGACGCCCGTCGGCTCCATGCTCTGCAGCCAGCGCAGGCCGCAGCGCAGGCTCTCCAGCATCTCCTCGCGCTGGGTGGCGGGGTCGTCGAGGCCGGCGCTGAGCTGCTCGGCGATGTCCTCGAGCGGGTCGGCGAGGTAGCCGTCGTCGGTGAGCGATTCGATCAGCACCATCACCGCCGCGGCGTCGGCCGGCGGCAGCCGCATGCTCGAGAGCTGCTCGCGCAGGTGGTCCTGCAGGCTCGTGACCGCGGCGTCGCGGCTCTGGCCGTCGAAATCGTCGGCGTCGCCGTTGCTGGTGCTGCTCTTGCCGGGGGTCTCGCGGATGCCGTCGAAATCCTCGCGCTCGGTGCCGTTTTCCCAGTCCTCGCGTTCGGTCGTGCCGAATTCGGTGCCGTCGATCGGCCTGGCGTCGTCGCCGCCGTCGCTCGCGGTCTCGTGCGCCGGCTCGGCGGCCCGCTCGGCTTCGTGCTCACCCGCGCGCTCGGCGGTCGAGAGCCGCTCGACCATCGGCTCGGCCGCGCCGCCGAACTCTTCCTCGGCTTCGAGAAAGGGGTTCTGTTCCAGCATCTGCTCGACTTCCTGGTGCAACTCGAGCGTCGAGAGCTGCAGCAGGCGGATCGACTGCTGCAGCTGCGGCGTCAGCGCCAGGTGCTGCGAGAGACGGAATTGAAGGGTCGGCTTCATCGTCCGGCGTCACATCCGGAAGTTTTCGCCGAGGTAGACCTTGCGCACGTCGGCGTTGTCCACGATCTCGGCAGGCGTGCCTTCGGCCAGCACGCGGCCTTCGCTGATGATGTAGGCGCGGTCGCAGATGCCGAGCGTCTCGCGCACGTTGTGATCGGTGATCAGCACGCCGATGCCGCGGCTCTTCAGGAAGCCGATGATGCGCTGGATCTCGATCACCGCGATCGGGTCGACGCCGGCGAACGGCTCGTCGAGCAGGATGAAGCGCGGCTGCGTCGCGAGCGCGCGGGCGATCTCGACCCGGCGCCGCTCGCCGCCGGAGAGCGCGGGCGCCGGCGAGGCCCGAAGCTTCTCGATCGAGAGGTCGCGCAGCAGGCCGTCGAGCTTCGCATCGATCGCCGCGGTCTTCAGCGCCCGGCCGTCGGCGTCGACCTGCAGCTCGAGCACGGCGCGGATGTTTTCCTCGACGTTGAGCTTGCGAAAGATCGACGCTTCCTGCGGCAGGTAGGAGAGCCCGAGCCGCGAGCGGCGGTGGATCGGCAGGCGTTCGACGCGTTGATGCTCGATGCGGATCTCGCCTGCATCGGGGCGCACCAGGCCGACGATCATGTAGAAGCTCGTCGTCTTGCCGGCGCCGTTCGGGCCGAGCAGGCCGACCACCTCGCCGCCGTCGACCGCGACGTGCACGTCCTTCACCACCTTGCGGGCGCCGTAGGACTTCTGCAGCCCGCGCGCCTCGAGCCGCGGCGCCGCCGGCGGGGTCGCGAGCGCACGTTCGTCCTGCAACGCCTCGGCCGTGATGCTCACCGCGCGGCTCCGCTCGCGGCGGGGTTGGAGAGCGCAGGGCTGAGTTGCAGCGAGGGCCGCGGCGCCGACGCCGCCTGCGCCGCCTCGACCGCGGCCTCGCTGCCCTGGCGCGGCGTCAGCACCGCGCGAACCCGGCCGCTGGGGTTGGCGGCGGTGGCCGGCGCCCCGCCGGAGACGCTGAACACTTCGGTCGTGCTGTCGTACGTGACGAGGTTGCCGGTCACTTCGTCGGCGAGCGTCGCCCCGCGCAGGCGCCGAACCGCGGCGTTGTTGACGAAGCGGATCGTGTCGGCCTTGCCGTCGTATTCGAGCCGGTCGGCCTCGCCGGCGATGTACTCGTCGACGCCGTCGCGTTTCTGCCGGAAGGTCGCCGGCGCGCCGGCCGCACCGAAGGCCACCGCCACGTCATAACCGGTGGGCAGCTGCCGCACTTCGACACGTGACGCCCGGATGATCATCGTGCCCTTGGTGATCACGACATTGCCGCGGAAGACCAGCGTCTGGCTCTGCAGGTTGACCGTGCCGGTTTGATCGGCCTGGACGTTGAGCGGCTTCAGGCGGTCGGCGCGCTCGGCGCGGGCGGGCAAGCCGACGACCGACGCGGCCAGGCAGACAGACACCGCGATCGTTCGCAGGTAGAGTGGGAAAATTTGGTGGCGCTCCATTTGGAAGGCATGATTCTTGCATAAATCGTCTGCCCGGCGCCAAGCCTTCGATGCGAAGATCAGGGTAGTCGGGAAGCACTTTAGCCAGACGCGGCCAGAGGCGCTGCGTGTCGTCCGGGTCAGGAGCCGCACGCCGAGAGACTCTTCCAGGCTTCGAACCGTACGGCTGAGCGACGACGGCGAGACGCCCCGCCTGATGGCTGCCCGGGAGAAGCTGCGTTCCCTGGCGACGGCGAGGAAGGCGAGCACGTCGCTGATCCTGTCTCTCGCCATTCATGCCCCTCGTTCACGAGCCCATCCAGAGTTTGCCATCTAGTCCAGAAGTCGCGTCGCTTCCACAGTCGACCATCGCCCGCAGATGCAAGCGCTCCGACTGCACGAAGAGCCCTTTGATTGGACCCAATGGAATATCGACGACTCGGCAAAAGCGGCACGGTGGTGTCCCGGCTCGCGCTTGGCAGCATGTACTTCGGCGGCAAGACCACCGCGCAAGACGCGTTCGCCATCATCGACGCGTACGTGGAAGCAGGCGGCAACCTGATCGATACGGCCAACGTCTCCATGGGCGGGCACTCCGAGGCGATCGTCGG
>CAZZWY010000447.1:0-3945 GCA_964657785.1 uncultured Acetobacteraceae bacterium | reverse complement strand
AAGCGGCAGGCCATGGCGAAATCATCGAGTGAAGCCGACGGCGGCAAGCCGGCCGGCGAATGCCTTCGTCCCCATCGCGGCCGCGTGTTGCTCAGCGCGGCTTCCGGCATCCGCGGCCCACAGCGCGTGGATGACGCCGCTGCGAGCGAGCTCCACGGTTTCGTACATGTCGACGCAGAGGTGCTGCACCGCCTGGAATGCGCCGATCGGTTGGCCGAATTGGCGCCGCACCTTGGCGTATTCGACGGCGAGATTCAGCACGGCTCGTGCCGCACCAAGGGCGTCAGCAGCCCAGGCGATGATCACGTCATCGATCAACGCCTCGACGACGTCGGGCGAGGCGATCGCCAGCCGTTGAGCGGGTGTGTCGTCGAGCCGGTGGCTCACGGGGAAGCGCAGCCGCAGGCCGATGTTCACCAGTCCCGAGAGGGCAATCACCGAGAGGCAGCTCATGAGCGGCAGCGGCAACAGCAGCAGCGACGAGAACCGCGCGACCGTGATCGGCGAGATCTCGCGCGGCCTGAAGTCGCTGGCGAAGGAACTGAAGTGCCCCG
Source organism: uncultured Acetobacteraceae bacterium (assembly GCA_964657785.1). GTDB lineage: Bacteria > Pseudomonadota > Gammaproteobacteria > Burkholderiales > Burkholderiaceae_C > LMDS01. Next base: position 3,391 of record CAZZWY010000447.1, on the reverse strand, counting down.
TGCTCGCGTTGTCGCAGCTCAACCGCAGCGTCGAATCGCGCACCGACAAGCGCCCGATGATGAGCGACCTGCGCGAATCGGGCGCGATCGAGCAGGACGCCGACGTCATCATGTTCATCTACCGCGACGACTACTACAACAAGGAAGCGAGCAAGGAACCGGGCATCGCCGAAATCATCATCGGCAAGCAGCGCAACGGCCCGACCGGCACCGCCAAGCTCTTCTTCAACAAGCCGCTGACGAAGTTCGACAACCTCGCGCCCGGGAGCATCGGCGGCGAGTATTGACGGCGGCAGGCTGGCGCGGCGCGCGCGAAGCGGCCACGCGACGTCTCAGCGCGTTCGCCGGCGGTGGCGCCACACCAGCATCGTGAGGACCAGGCCGATCCCGGCGTGCGCCCAGCCGAGCGCCGGGCGGACGGTCTCGGGCGCGAAGTAGTACAGCAGATAGGCGGTGGCGACCAGCCCGGCGCCGAGGGCGCAGAGCCCTGCGCCGCTTCGGCGCTGCCCGGCCCAGCCGCGGCGGCGGCTGACGTGCCAGCCGCGCGGAATGTGCGCCCCGGCGAGCACGCCGAACAGGAACAGGCCACCGAAGCCTGCCAGGCCGTGGAGCCGCAGCATCCAGGCTTCGAGCGGGTGCGGCAGCTCGCCGACGCCGGCGCCGACGGTGTAGTGCAGCGCGAGCCAGACAGCGCCGGTCAGCAGCAGCACGGCGCCGGTCGCGAACAACGCCCGGCGCTGCCAGCGGGGCAGCCGATGGTCCGGCAGGTCGCGGGGCGACCGCGGGATGGTCGCGGGAAGGTCGGGCTTCAGTGGATCCATGCGGCCGCCCCGTAGCGAGCCAGCAGCGGGTGATCGGCCTGGCCGGTCGCGGCGACGATCTTGGTCAACGCATCGGCCCAGAGACACGCCGGTGCGCCGACGCTCACGTGGGCGCGCCGGGCAGGCGCGTGGGCGAGGCGCGACGCGCACGTGGGGCCGAAGCGGCTGGTCGCGAACGCGCCGTCGCGCAGCGAGGCGAACGCCCGGCTCCCGCCCCGGTCTTCGTCGCGCAAGCGAACCGGCAGGTCGACCTCGCCGAAGGCGCGCAGGTCACCGCCGGCGTTGACCCAGCCGGCCGCGACGCCGTGCTCGACCAGCGCCCGCACCGCGCAGTCGACGGCAAAGCCCTTGCCGATGCCGCCGAGATCGATCCGGATCGCGGCGTCGAGCTTGTGCAGCCGGTCGCCCTCGCACGCCCAGCCGTGCGGCGCGGTGCCGAGCGTGACGTCGAAGACGCCCGCGGTCGCATCGCGCAGTTGCGCCGCGGCGTCGAGCACGGCGCGCAGCGGCGGCCGGATCCGCAGATGCCCGCCGGTTGCGAGGGCATGGAAGCGGCTCACGTCGCTCGCGGCGTCGAAGCGGGAGAGGCAGGCCTGGACCTCGCGGATGCGCTCGAAGGCCACCCCGGCCGCAGACGCTGCGTCCGCGGCCTCTGCCCGAAGCCCGACCTCCACGACGGTCCCGAGCCAGGGCTGCGCCCGCCGCTGCCAGCCGGGCGGGCCGTTCATGTCGTCAGCAGGCCGCCTTGGCGCGCCAGAGCGACGACGGCGACGATGCGGCGCACGCCGTCGGTGACGTGGGTGCAACTGAGCGTCGCGCCGCTGATGTTGGCGATGTCGTCGTTCAGTTTCAGGGCCGAGCCCGTGCCCTTGCCGACGAATTGACGTCGCCACGCCGGCAGCCGGATCTCGCCACCGTGACTCTCGCGGTAACTGAGGATTTCGACCTGCCGCACCGTGCCGTCGAGCGCCAGCCCGACCGCATAACCGATCAGTTCGACCTTGCCGATCACCTCGTCGGTCACGACGAAGCCGAGCGCCGCCCCGTTGCGCCGCGCGACCGCGACGCGCCAGTTCGCCGAGCGACCGCGAACGCCCTGCGCCTCGAGCTTCTGCAGCTGCGCCGCGTCGAGCGCCACGCTGCGCGATTCGAAGGCGTCGGCGTCGGGAAACATCAGCTTCTGTGCCTGTTCGACGCTCAGGTAGTCGACGGCGAAGGCGCTCGCCGGCAGGCCGGCGAGGACGAGCGCCGACGCCGCCGCAGGGATCAGGCGCACGTCGCGACGAGGCCGATGAGGCCGGGGGACAGCGGGGCGCGGGACATGGCCTTAGAACGCGAACCCGACGCCGAGGTTGAGCGAATTGCCGAGATTGAAGTTCTCGACCGTGTCCGGCAGCTTGTTGCGACGGTAGTTGCGGTAGTCGGCCTTGAGCACGACCCCTTCACCGATGCGCAGGCTCGCGCCGACGGTCAGGATCTTCTCGTCCGGCAACTTCACGCCACCGGCCGCGACCGACAAGTTGCCGAAGCCGGCCGCGGTGTTGAGGATCTCGTAGCGGGCGAACGGCAGCAGCGCGTAGTCGCCCTGTTGCCAGAGCTTGTAGGCTGCCTGGACGTAGCCGCCGTAGAAGAGGTGGGGCACGAGCGTCGGGTTGGTCGTGTCGCTCGCCGCGTAGCTGCTGTTGAGCGCCTCGGTGTGGCTGATGGTCGCGCGAACGAATTCACCGGCGAGATCCCAGCCCGCGATCTGGTAGCGCGCGTGCAGGTCCCACATCAGGAGCTTGGCGCCGTTGCCGAGGAAGCCCGGCTGGTTCTGGCCGATGCTGTCGTAGACCAGCGAGCCGCCCGCGAGCAGCCCCGGAACGCCGCGGTAGTTGAGCGCGCCGACGAGTCCGAGCGTGCGCGCCGCCGCGAACTGGCCCTCGCCGTGGATCGCCTGCAGCGGCCCGCGGTCGCGGCCCTCGGTCGACGCCGGGTCCCATTTGCTCAGGTTGGGGGCGCTCGTCAGCGCCACGTCCCAGTTGAGGCCGGTGGCGGTGTCGCCCGAGACGCCGACGCCGACCTCGCGCCAGGTGCTCGGGATGATCTTGGTGTCGACGTCGGGCCGGAAGACGCCGTAGTAGGCCGTCGGCTCGTGGTTCTGGTTGACGAGGCCGACCGGCATCAGGAAGAGCCCGGCGCGGCCTCGCACGCCGATGTCGAACTCGCGTTCCAGCCAGAGCTGCTCGACCTCGGCCTCGCCGCGGTCGTCGGCGGACGTGATCGCATGCTCCCACTCGAATTCGGAGACCATCTTGGTCCGGTCGTCGAAGCGGTGCTGGATGCCGATCACCGCCCGCGCCACGTCGACGTTGGTCGCGCTCGCGTTCTTGGTCGGCCGGCTGTAGCCGATCTCGCCGTACGACGACACCGTCGTGCCCTCGGCCCAGCTCGAGCGCGCGCCGGCGGTGGTCGCCGCCTCCACCTTCTGCTGCACCTCCTGCACTGCCTGAGCCTGCTGCTGCGCCTGCGTCGCCTGCTCCTGGGTCTTCGCCGCCTGGGTCTGGACCTGGGCCGATTGCTGGGCCTGG
>CAZZWY010000446.1:3478-3950 GCA_964657785.1 uncultured Acetobacteraceae bacterium | reverse complement strand
CGACCTGCCTATCGTGGAGGTCCCGGCGAGCGGCCCGGGGACGCGGTTCGCCGTGATGCTCTCGGGCGACGGCGGGTGGGCCGGCATCGACAAGGGCATCGGCGCGGCCTTCGCCGCCCACGGCATTCCGGTCGCCGGCTTCGACTCGTTGCGCTACTTCTGGAGCACCCGCACCCCCGACGGTCTCGCCGCCGATCTCGACCGCGTGATCCGCTACTACGCGGCGCGCTGGAAGCGCAGCGAGGTCATCCTGATCGGCTACTCCCAGGGAGCCGACGTGCTGCCCTTCGCGGTCAACCGCCTGCCCGCGGCGACCCGCGCCCGGGTGCGGGCGACGACCCTGCTCGGCCCGGGGCAGAAGGCGTCGTTCGAGTTCCACGTGACCCACTGGATCGGGCCGAGCGGCGATCGCCCGATCGCGCCGGAGGCGAAGAAGCTGACGGCGTCGGCGACATAGCAAGTAGGAGCCCCG
>CAZZWY010000446.1:2966-3468 GCA_964657785.1 uncultured Acetobacteraceae bacterium | reverse complement strand
GGCGATCGGCCGATCGCCCCCGAAGCCGTGAAACTGTCGGCGGCGACGACCCTCTGCGTCTATGGCATCGACGAGAAGGATTCACTCTGCCCCGAACTCGCTCCGGGCCATGCACGCCCGATCCCGCTCGAGGGCGGGCATCACTTCGGCGGCGACTACGACGCGCTGGCGATGCGCCTTCTCGACGCGATCGGCCCCTGAGCGGGACGCGCCAGTCGTCGTTCAGCCGTGCTGCTCCGCCATCTTCGCGAGTGCGACCGTGAGGGCCGCGCTGCCGAGCGTCTTCACCAGGCCGGGATGCTGGGCGTAGAAGCCGCTGATCTGATCGACGATGCCCGGGTTCGCTTGATGCGCGTGCTCGGCAAGCACCTGCACCTGCTCGGGCGTGACGTTCTGGGCCTGATCCGGCGTGATCGTCGCCTGCGGATTTCCGCCGGTGAGCCGGCCGAGCAGCGAGCCGATGCCGGCACCGCCCGCGCCGCCCATCAGCGAGGCCAGCACC
>CAZZWY010000446.1:0-2956 GCA_964657785.1 uncultured Acetobacteraceae bacterium | reverse complement strand
GCTGGTTCAGCAGGCCGGCCTGCTGGCCCGGATTCGACTGGTTGAAAAGCTGGCCGGTCATCTGCGAGAAGGGCGGCGTCGCGTCCGAATGGAACATCGCGGACAGGCCGCGGCTCAGCAGGTCGGGCGACGCGTTTTGCGCGACCTGGTCGAAGTGCTGGTCGGCCTGTGACGAGTTCGCGCCACCGAGATACTGCTGCAGGAGATTGCCGAGATCGAATGCCATCAGAGTTCCTTCAGTTGGGAATCACGAGCGGCGAGTGTGGCACCGCGTCACTTGTGCGCATCACTTGCGAACGACGGCCCGGTAGACCAGGAGCAGCGCCACCGCGCCGATCACGGCGCCGATGAACCCGGCCGACTGGCCTGCGGAATAGAGGCCGAGCGCCTGCCCGAGATAGGTGGCCGCCAGCGAGCCGGCGATGCCGAGCGCGGCCGTCAGGAAGAAGCCGCCGGGGTCGCGTCCGGGTGTCAGCAGTTTGGCGACGACACCGGCCACGAAGCCGATCAGGATGGTCCAGAGAAGGTGCATGAGTCAGGTTCCGGTGGGGTTCGGCGAGGCAGCCGGGATCGGTCGCCACGAAGGGTCTTGGTGGTTCGGGGCAATCGGCACGCCTTCCGGCGGTGCTTGGCATCATGGCATTGACGCGCGCAGGCCGCTCACGCGCCGGCCGAGCGGGCCGGGTGGCCGCGGTCCTGCAACCAGGCAACGACCTTGTCTCGGTGATCGCCCTGGATTTCGACGACGCCGTCCTTGACCGTCCCGCCGGCCCCGCACGCGTTTCGCAGTTCCCGGGCCAGCGCGACGAGCGCCGCCGGTGGCAGGGCAAGCCCGCGCACGAGCGTGACGCCCTTTCCCGCGCGCCCCTTGGTTTCCCGGGAGACGCGAACGCGGCCGTCGCCGGCGGGGGCGGCGAGCGCCGCGCAGGCGCAGGCCGAGACCGGCTGGCGGCACGCCGGGCACATCCGGCCGCTGTCGGTCGAGTAGACGAGCCCGCCGTCGGCGCTGTTTCGCTTCATGGGACGCCATTCTCGTGGTCTGCACCTCGGGTGTCTGCCCCCGGATGTCCGCGCTGGCAACGTTAGACTCGGCCGCCACTCTCCGCAGACACCGCGATGCACAGAACCTTGTCCGAGGCGACGGGCCGCCTCGTGGCGACCGAACCCTCGACCGTCGGCGCCGGACGGCCCCGCGCCGGTGTGAGCGCCCCGGGCGCGTCGCCCGCGGGCCGACGCGAGCCGGGCGGCTTGGCGATCGCGGTGGCCGGCCTGGTGTCGCTCGCGGTGGCGATGGGGATCGGCCGGTTCGCGTTCACGCCGCTCCTGCCGATGATGCTGCACGACGGCACGATCGATCTGCCGGCGGCCAGCTGGCTCGCGAGCGCCAACTACCTCGGCTACCTGGTCGGTGCGCTGCTCTGTACGTTTCAGCCGTGGCGCTGGGTCCGCGCCGGCCGTCGACCGACGTCGATCGATGCGCCGCTGGTCGTGCGGATCGGCCTGGTCGCGACCGGCGTGTTGACGCTCGGCATGGCGTTGCCGCTGCCTGCCTCCTGGCCGCTCTGGCGGTTCGCTGCCGGGGTGGGAAGCGCGGTCGTGTTCGTCGCGACCTCGGGTTGGTGTCTCGCCGAGCTGACGCGCCGGGGCATGCCGGCCCTCGGCGGCGTGATCTTCGCGGGGCCCGGCGCGGGCATCGTCGTGAGCGGGCTCTGCGGCAGCGTGATGGTCGGGTGGCAGTTGCGTGCGTCGACCGGCTGGATGCTGCACGGGCTTCTCGCGTTCGGGCTGACCGCCTGCGTCTGGCGGATCTTCCGGGCCGACGCCGCCGCCTCGCCGTCAGCCACGAACCAGCCCGCCGCGGGGCAGTGGCCTGTGGCCGCAGGCCGCGGCGAGATCGCCGCGCTCGCGCTCGCCTACGGACTGGCGGGTTTCGGCTACATCGTGACGGCGACGTTCCTGCCGGTCATCGCCCGGGCCGCGCTCCCGAATTCGCACTGGCTCGACCTGTTCTGGCCGATTTTCGGCAGCGGCGTGACTTGCGGCGCGCTGCTCGCCACACGGGCTCGCGTGCACGGCGATCTGCGCCTGCGGCTGGCGGGTGCCTACCTGGTCCAGGCGCTCGGCATCGGCCTCAGCCTCTGGAGCCCGAGTCTTGCCGGTTTCGCGGTGGGCAGCCTGCTGCTGGGCTTGCCGTTCACCGCGCTGACGTTCTTCGCGATGCAGGAGGTGCGGCGCCTGCGGCCGATGTCGCCGGCGCCCTTCATCGGGCTGCTGACCGCCCTCTACGGCATCGGCCAGATTGCCGGTCCGCCCCTCGTCGCGCATCTGCTCGCGACCAGCGCCAATGCCGCCGAGGGGTTCGCCCATGCGCTCGAGATTGCCAGCTCGGCCCTCGTGCTCGGCGCGCTGCTCTACGTCGCGATGACGCGGCTCTGGCCGATGCCGCCGGCGGGCGGGGGCCGCGCGTCGAGTTGACGCCGGCCGGCTCGATCAGCCCGCAGTCCGGCGGGCCGCGAGCTTGAGCATCAGGCGGAAGTACTCGAGCCGGGCGTGCAGCTCGGAGAGCTCATGTTGCAGTTCCATCCAGGGCACGATCGGGTCCTTGGGCGGAGGGTTGGTCGACGGGTTGTTTGACTCCATGGCGCGCTCCAGACAAGTTGTTCGGGCGATGGTCTCAACCCATCCATGTTAGGACAATCCCCTGACTCGGGCCCTCACCGCACCCGCGGGGGCCCCCGGCGGCTCGACCGGCACGCCCGCTGCCGTTCCTCCCCCGAGCGCATTGGTGTAGCGTCGCGCCATGCGCTTGTCGCCGCTTTGCACCGCAGGCCGTCTCGGCCGCGCGCTGCCGTCGGGCGCGCGGTGGGCCGGCGTGGTCGCTCTGGTCTCGGTCGCGCTGCTCGGCGGCTGCGCGACGTCGGGGCGCGGGGGCGGCCCGTCGCAGGGTCGCGACGGT
>CAZZWY010000445.1:0-3960 GCA_964657785.1 uncultured Acetobacteraceae bacterium | reverse complement strand
TAGCCCGAGAGGCCCGCCACGACGAGGCAGACGACCGCCGCGCCGAGCGGGCCGACCACCGGGATGAACTCGAGCACGCCGGCGAGCGCCGCCAGCAGCAGGGCGAACGGCACGCCGGCGATCGAGAAGGCGATGCCGTAGACGACCATCGTCGCCCCCGAGAGGATCAGCAGCGAGCGGATGTAGCGGCCCAGCAGCACGTCGAGCCCGTCGACGATGCCGCGCCACATCCCGCCGTGCCCGCCCTCGTCGACCCGTTCGAGGAAACCGTCGCGCATGGCGGTCGCGTCCTTGATGAAGAGAAACGACAGCACCGGCACGAGGATCAGGTAGATCGAGTTGCTCGCAATGGCGAGTGCCACCTGACCGACCTGCTTGGCGAGCGGCATGGCGACCGACGAGCCGGATGCGAACTGCTGCTGGATGAACGCGGCCGCCCGCGCCCGGTACGGCGCGAGCCAGTCCGGCAGCGGGATGCGGTTGAGGATCTGCGGATCCTTCGTGAGCGTGGGCAGCTGCGTCGCGAGGGTCGAGGCCTGATCCGCGATCGGCGGGCCGACGAGCGCCGCGGCGCCGATCACGAGCAGCACGATCGCGAGGAAGACGGTGGCGGTGGCGGCCGAATGCGAGAAGCGCTTCGGCGTGTACTGCGACAGCCGCTTGACCGCCGGATACACCATGTACGAGAAGAAGATCGCGAGCAGGAAGATGAAGAGGGTCTTTCGGACCGCGTACACCGCCAGCAGCGCCACCCCGACGAGGGCGACCGTCCAGGCGATCTTCGCGCCGCTGCGATTGAATCCGAGCATGAGTCGTCCACCTTTACAAAAAAATGCCGCCATTCTGCGTGGATCGGGCCGACGCCGTGGTTCGGCCCCGCGGATCGGGCGGCGGCAAGGCGCTGGTGAACGGAGTCGCTACCATCGCTCCGATGAACATCTCTCCGTCGGCACAAGCCCCGTCCTGGTCTTCCGTGGTGCTCGTCTGCAAGGAGTGCCAGAAGCGCGGCAGCGGGCCGAAGCGCCTGAAGGCCAAGGCGCTGGTGCAGGAGGCGCGATCCGCGTGCAAGGCCGAGCGTCCGCGTCCGCGCATCGTCGTCTCCGGTTGCCTGGGTCTCTGCCCGAAGCGCGCGATCGCGGTCGCCCGGGTCGGACCGGAGGGGGCCCGGATCGTCGCCGCCGCCGCTGCCGAGGACGTGGCGCGCGTGATGCCGTCGCCCTCGCCCGCACCGCCGCTGGCGTAGGGAATTGCCGTAGGGACAACGCTCCGGACTTCGACAGAATCCGTCTTGAAGACGGGGCCGCGAAGACGGGGCCACCGCTCGTCCGCGGCCCGCGGCCGAGGCAGTTCGAAGACCCGCTTCAGGAGACCCCCATGCGCACCGATTTCAGGACGATCTTCGTGTGGGCAGCCGGCACGCTGCCGCTGCTCTCGACGCCGATGGCCTACGCGGCCGACCCGATCCGCATCGGCGTCATCGCCGAGGCGCAGGCCGTCGCCGGCTCGTCGATCGGGCCCGCCGCGCAGCTCGCGGCCGAGGAGATCAACGCCAAGGGCGGCGTCGACGGTCGCAAGATCGAGATCGTGGTCTACGACGACCATTCGTCGGCCGCCGAGGCGGTGCGCGCGTTCCAGCGGGCGGTCAGCGACGACAAGGTCAATGCCGTGATCGCGAGCTACACCTCCGAAGTCGTGCTCGCGCTCGTGCCCTGGGCGGCGCGGCTGAAGACGCTGATGATCACGCCGGGCGCTTCGTCCGATGCGATCACGCAGAACATCGCGAAGGACTACGAGCACAACAAATACACCTTCCACGGCTACCTGACCTCGAGCTCGCTCGCCGTGCTGGTCTGCGATGCCGCGAAGGACCTGCTCGTCGAGCCGCGGAAGATGAAGTCGGCCGTGATCGTCAGCGAAGACGCCGCCTGGACCACCCCGCTCGACGCCGGCTACGAAGCCTGCCTGCCGAAGATCGGCCTGAAGGTGCTCGACCATGTGCGCTTCTCGCCCGACACGACCGACTTCACGCCGATCTTCAGCAAGGTCGAGGCGCTCAAGCCCGACGTGATGATCACCGGCATGTCGCACGTCGGCACCCAGCCGACGGTGCAGTGGAAGAGTGGCCAGGTGCCGATTCCGCTCTTCGGCATCTCGTCGCAGGCGACCAATTCGGCGTTCTGGAAGGACACCAACGGCGCGACCGAAGGCGTGCTCTTCAACGCCGTCTCCGGCCCCGGCGTGGCGGTGACGCCGAAGACGCTGCCGTTCGTCGAGGCGTTCCAGAAGAAGTTCGGCAACCAGCCGGCGTATTCGGGCTACACCGCCTACGACGACGTCTTCATGATCGCCGAGGCGGTGCGTCGCGCCGGGTCGCTCGACAGCGAGAAGCTCGTCGACGCGATGGAGAAGACCGATTACGTCGGCACGATCGGCCACGTCGCGTTCATGCCGAAAGGCGACCCGAAGGTCCACGGCCTGAAGACGGGGACGGGCTTCATCACCGGGTTGATGCTGCAGTGGCAGGACGGCAAGCAGGTCAATCTCTGGCCGAAAGCGCTCGCCGGCGGCCAGCTCAAGTTCCCGGCCTTCATCAAGACGGTCCAGTGAGGCGCGCGGCGCCGACGGTGGCCGCTGCGTTGCGGCGCGGCACAGGCCTGTCGATCTCCGGGCCGAGGCTGCCGTGATCTGGCAGATCCTCATCGACGGCTTCGCGATCAGCGCGCTCTATGCGCTCGGCGCGACCGGCTTCACGCTGATCTTCGGCGTCTCGGGCGTGCTCAACCTGTCGCACGGCGCGATCATGGTCGTCTCGGCGGTCGCGGCCTGGGCGCTCGGCGGCAGTTTCCCGATCGGCGCCATCGCGTCGGCGTTCGGCGGGGTGGTGGTGGGCGTCGCGGTGGCGCTCGCGACCTACTTCGTGACGGTACGACCGATCCAGCGCTCGACCCGCATCGCCGAAGCCGAGAAGGAAATCTTCATCCTCACCGCGACCTTGCTCTGGGGGATCATCCTTCAGGAGGTGATCGCCTACTTCTTCACCAACAACGCGAAGACGGTGCGGCCGATCATCGAGGGCGTCGTGACGGTCCTCGGGGTGCGTACGCCGACCAACGAGTACATGACCGCACTCGTCTGCTGGCTCGCGATCGGCGCGCTCTGGCTGCTCGTGAACAAGACGCGGCAGGGCAAGGCGCTGCTCGCCGCGTCGATGAACCCGCGCGGCGTGACCCTGCTCGGCATCGAGCTCTCGCGCATCCACCTCGGCGTGTGGCTGCTCTACGGGCTGCTGTCGAGCGTCGCCGGCATCCTGCTCGGGATGTTCCTCGGCGTTAGCTCCTACAGCGTCGGGCCGCTGACGGCGAGCGCCTTCTCGATCGTCGTGCTCGGCGGCCTCGGCAGCGTCTCCGGCTCGCTGATCGCCGCCTACGTGGTCGGCTATCTCGAGACCGCGACGGCCTATCTCGTCTCGCCGGCCTACCGCACGATCCCCTCGCTGCTGCTGCTGATCGTCGTGATGTACGTCCGGCCGCAGGGCCTCTTCGGGCGGCGTTGAGATGCGGGCGAAACTCAACGAGCGGACGTCGTCGTCCCCGGCCTCCGGCTTCCTCCGCTCACGTCCGCTTGCGGCCGGGCTCGTGCTGCTCGCGGTCGGCGCGGTCCTACCGTTCTTCGCCTCGGGCTATCTGCTCGGCCTGCTCACGGTCGCGTTCTACACCGCCGTCTTCGCGATGTCGTGGGACCTGCTCTTCGGCTTCGCCGGCGAAGTCAACTTCGGGCCGACCTTCCTGATCGGGCTCGGCGCCTACACTGCCGGCATCCTGGATGCGCGCCTGTCGCCGGGCGTGCCGATCTGGCTCTGCGTCGTCGCCGGGGCGGTCGTCGCGGTCATCGGCGGCGTGCTGCTCGCGCTGCCGGCCTTGCGGATGCGCGGACCGTACTTCGGGCTCACGACGCTCGTCG
>CAZZWY010000444.1:0-3981 GCA_964657785.1 uncultured Acetobacteraceae bacterium | reverse complement strand
CGACCGCGGCCCCCCGCACCACCGCGGCCCCCACATAGGCGAGGAACCAGGCCCAATGCGAGAGCGGCGTGACCAGCACGAAGACGAGGTTGCCGCTGATCTTGCTCTGGATCAGGGACGAGCTGCTGTTCGCGAACGCGTTCTGCAGCACGCTCATCATCACGAGCCCGGGAATCAGAAAGCTCGTGTAGGCGACCGATTCGTAGACTTTGACGTGACCCTGCAGGACGTGTCCGAAGATCATCAGGTAGAGCACGGCGGTCAGGACCGGCGCGGCGACGGTCTGCACCGCCACCTTCCAGAAGCGCAGCATCTCCTTGTAGAGCAGCGTGCCGGTGCCCGCCAGCACCCCGGTCGCAGCCGGCGGCGGGCGCCGCCTGGACGCGACCGCGGTGGCATCGGAGAGCGGCGCGGTCATGCTGCCGCTTTCGCCGTCCGGCTTTCACCCGGACCGTTCATGATCTCGAGGAACACATCCTCCAGGTCGGCGCGGCCGATCTCCAGGTCCTCGGGCTGGCACCCGGCCTGGCGCAGCTCGCCGAGGATGGCCTCGACCTCGCTCGCGTCGTGCGCGGTGACCTGCACGATCCGCCCGGTGACGCGCGACTGCGCGGCGAGCCGCGGCGGCAGCGGCCGGTCGGTCTTGAAGCGCAGCATCGTGCTGGCCGTGCCGGCGAGCAGCGCCGACGTGCGGTCGAGCGCGACGACCTGGCCGAGCTTCAACATCGCGATCCGGCCGCACAGCGCCTCGGCTTCCTCGAGATAGTGCGTCGTCAGCAGCACGGTGTGGCCTTCGCGGTTGAGCCGCGCGACGAACTGCCAGAGCGTCTGGCGCAGCTCGACGTCGACCCCGGCGGTCGGCTCGTCGAGCACGATCACCGGCGGCCGGTGGACGAGGGCCTGCGCGACGAGGACGCGGCGCTTCATGCCGCCGGAGAGCTGGCGCAGATTGGCATCGGCCTTGTCCGACAGCCCGAGGTGGGCGAGCAGCTCGTCGATCCAGGCGTCGTTCTTCGCGACCCCGAAATAGCCGCTCTGGATGCGCAGGGCTTCGCGCACCGAGAAGAACGGGTCGAAGACGAGCTCCTGGGGCACGATGCCGAGGCTGCGGCGGGCGGCGGCGAAGTCGCGCACGACGTCGTGGCCGAGCACCGAGATCGTCCCGCGCGAGGCCCGGGCCAGGCCCGCGAGGATGCTGATCAGCGTGGTCTTGCCCGCGCCGTTCGGGCCGAGCAGCCCGAAGAACTCGCCGACCTCGATGTCGAAGCTCACGTCGCCGAGGGCGTGGATCGGGCCCCTGGGGCCGGCGTAGGTCTTGCCGACGTGTTGAAAGGAGATGGCAGGCATGGAGGGCGCGATTGTAGGCAGGCCATCCGGGTTTGCGCCTATGCTTCCGGTTTGGCCGCACGCTGCGGTGGTCGACCCCGGTTCGCGCGCGGCGGCGCTCGCCGGGCTGGTGGCGCGTACCCTCCCCGGGCGCTCAGGAGAACCCATGGCGAGATGGACTGCCTTCCCGCACGACCGCGATGCGTACCGTTACGACGCCGTGACGCTGCGCACCCTCTGGCCGCGACTGCACGCGGGCGACGCCGAACCGCTCCCTGCCGACCCCGGCGTGCTCGCAGCGTGGGCGCTCTTCCACGAAGGGGCCTTCGAAGCGGCGGCGGCGGCCGGCATCGAAGCGGCCGAACAAGGCGCAATCGGTCTACGCCAACCACCTCGAGACGAGCGAGAAGACGCGGCTCGAGATGTTCATGGAAGTCGCCGAGCGGGCCGAGGCGCAGATCGCCGCCGAGCCGTCCAACCCGAACGCGCATTTCTTCATGGCCAGCGCGCTTGGCCGTTACGGCCAGGGCATCAGCATCGGCAAAGCCCTCGCGCAGGGGATCGGCGGCAAGATCAAGAGCGCGCTCGAGACCGCGATCCGCCTCGAGCCGACGCACGCCGATGCCCACCTCGCCCTCGGCGCCTTCCATGCCGAGGTGATCGACAAGGTCGGTTCGCTGCTCGGCCGCACCCAGGGCGCGAGCAAGGACGCGGGCATCGCGATGTTCAAGACCGCGCTGCGACTCAACCCGCATTCGCCGATCGTGCGGGTCGAGTACGCGAACGGGCTCGTGATGCTCGAAGGCGACCGGACGATCGCCGAGGCGACCCGGCTCTACGAAGCCGCCGCCGCGCTCGAACCGATGGACGCCATGGAGCGGCTCGACGTCGAAATGGCGAAAGCCCAGCTGGACGGCTGAGCCTCGGCTACTCGCCCGCCGCCCTCGCCTCGTGTTGCCAGTCGCCCCCGAGCGCCTTGACGAGGAACACCGCCGTCAACATCTGCTGGCCGCGCAGCTGGGCCGACTGCCGTTCGATGCCGAGCAGCGACTGCTGCGCGGTGATGACATCGAGATAGGTCGCCGCACCGCCTTCGTAGCGGGCGGTCGCCATGTCGAGGACACGGCGCGAACTCGCGGTCGCGGTCTGCGCCTGGGTGTGGGCGCGGTCGAGTGCGGCCAGGCCGATGATGCCGTCCTCCACCTCCTGCATCGCCGTCAGCACCGTGCGCCGGTAGTTCGCGGTGGTCGCGTCGTAGGCGGCCTGCGCCGCCGCGGCGTTGGCGCGCAGCCGGCCGCCGTCGAAGAGGACCTGCGACACCGACGCGCCCAGGCTCCAGAGCGCACTCGGCGCATCGAAGAGCGACGCCGTCGCCCGGCCCTCGTACCCGGCCGACGGCGCGAGCGTGATGCTCGGATAGAACGCGGCGCGGGCGACGCCGATCTGCGCGTTCGCCACCGCCATCGCGCGCTCGGCGGAGGCCACGTCGGGCCGGCGTTCGAGCACGTCGGACGGCACGCCCACCGGCACCGAAGGCGGCGCCAGGTCACGGACGTCGGCCTCGAGCCGAAAGAGCGGCGCGGGTGTCCCGGTCAGCGTCGCGACCGCGTGTTCGTACTGGCCGCGCTGGCGCAGCAGCACGTCGACCTGGGTCGAGGTGGCGTCGAGCAACGCCTGCTGCTGGGCGACTTCGAGGCCGGAGGCGGCGCCCAGGTCGTGACGCGCGACGATGAAATCGAGCGCACGGCGCTGCAGGGCGATCGAGCGCTGCAGCACATCGAGTTCGATGTCGAGCGAGCGCAGGCTGAAGTAGCTGGTCGCGAGGTCCGAGGTCAGCATCAGGCGGACGTTCTCGAAATCCGCGGCGGTCTGCTCGGCCGCCGCGAGCGCGCCTTCGACCGTGCGCTGAATCCGGCCGGCAAGGTCGATCTCGTAGCTGACGTTGAGGCTCAGGACGAAATCGTTTTGGACCGTCGCGAAGTTGGGCACCGCGTAGTTGGAGAGCGGCCGATTCTCGGAGATGCGAAAGCGCGACGCCCGCGCGCCGGTGCCGAGCTGCGGATAGCGCGCCGCGCCGCTGCTCTCGAAGTTCGCCCGCGCCTGCGCGACGCGCGCGGCCGCGGCGCCGAGGTTCGGGCTGCCGGCGAGCGCGCGGGCTTCGAGCGCGTCGAGCGCCGGATCGCCGAAGCGCAGCCACCAGGCGCCCTTGGCCGCGGCGTCGTTGGGCGAACCTTCTCGAAACGGCGCCTCGATCTGCCAGGCCACCGGCATCTCCGGCGCGGGCCGGCGGTAGTCCGGGCCCGCCGTGCAACCGGCAAGCAGCGACAGCGCCGCGGCCAGGAGCCTCGGCCTCACGGCGCCGTCCGCGCCGCCGAGGCAGCCGCATCCGGCGGCGCGAGCGCGACCCGGTCGCCCGGTCCGACACCGTCGACCACCTCGACGCTGTCGCCGAGATTGCGCCCGACCTTGAGCGGCCGCAGGCGCACCGCACCGGACGCGTCGACGACCGCGACCCGGATGCCCTCGCCGCGAAAGATCAGCGTGTTCGCCGGCACCGTGTAGCCGGCCCCCGCGGGCAGCGGCAGGCTCACCTGCACGTAGGCCCCCGGCAGCAGCTTGCCCTCGGGGTTCGGCAGGGCGACTTCGACCTGCATC
>CAZZWY010000443.1:0-3994 GCA_964657785.1 uncultured Acetobacteraceae bacterium | reverse complement strand
CGACGGTCGGGGCCGTCAGCCGGGCCGACGACCGGCCGCCGCCGCGCGGATCGCGAAGACCGTATTTGTGCAAATAGGTGTAGTCGGCATGGCCCGGCCGGAAGGTCTGCACGATGTTGCCGTAGTCCTTGCTGCGCTGGTCGGTGTTGCGGATCAGCAGGCAGATCGGCGTTCCGGTGGTGACGCCCTCGAACACGCCCGACAGGATCTCCACCGTGTCCGGCTCGTTGCGTTGCGTGACGTGGCGCGAGGTACCGGGTCGGCGGCGGTCGAGCTCCGGCTGGATGTCTGCCGCCGACAGGGCGAGCCCGGGTGGGCAACCATCGACCACGCAGCCTATCGCCGGGCCGTGCGACTCACCGAAATTCGTGACCCGGAACGACTCGCCGAGGGTACTGCCGGACATCGTGCTGACTTCCTGGAGACAAACGCACCAACACCGCGGTTTCGGTGCCGGGCGGATTCTAGAGGTGGGGCGTCGGCGACCCGCCCGCCTCAGGACATCTGCTCGTCGCGCTGCTCGTCGACCGGCCAGTCGCGAATGTAGGCCTTGAGCATGCGGTTCTCGAAATCCTGCCCGTCGACGACCGCCTTGGCGACGTCGTAGAACGAGATCACGCCCATCAGCGTTCGCTGCGTCAGCACCGGCATGTAGCGGGCATGCCGGCCGAGCATCATGCGGCGGACCTCGTCGATCTCGGTCTCCGGCGTGCAGGTCAGGGGGTGGTCGTCCATCACGCTGCGCACGATCGTCTGGCCGAGCGAACCGGCGTTCTTCACGATCGCCTGGATCACTTCACGGAACGTCAGCATGCCGGCAATTTCGCCGTGCTCCATCACGACGAGCGAGCCGATATCGTGCTCGGACATGGTGCGCACCGCTTCGTGCATCGGCTCGTCGGGCGATACCGTGAATAGCGTGCCGCCCTTGACTCGAAGGATGTCGCTGACTTTCATGGATGCCTCGGCGCTGCCATCGTGAATCAGGTTCAATATAGCTGACAATCTCGGTAAACGACATCCGGGACCGACCTGATCCAACGCCAGGTCGGGCCGGAAGATGATCGGCTGGTCGGTCCAAGACGGAAACCCACATGCCCGGCAGTTCAGACCCTGGATTCGACACCCTTGCGCTGCACGCCGGCGCCACACCCGACCCGGCGACCGGCGCGCGCGCGGTTCCGATCCACCTCACGACGTCGTTCGTGTTCGAGAACAGCGAGCATGCGGCGTCGCTCTTCAACATGGAGCGGTCGGGGCACGTCTACAGCCGCATTTCCAATCCCACCAATGCGGTGCTCGAAGAACGAGTCGCGGCGCTCGAAGGGGGTGCCGGTGCGATCGCGACGGCCAGCGGGCAAGCGGCCTTGCATTTGGCGATCTGCACGCTCGCCGGGGCCGGCTCCCACATCGTCGCGTCGAGCGCACTCTACGGCGGCTCGCACAACCTGCTGCATTACACCCTCTCGCGCTTCGGCATCGAGACCAGTTTCGTCAAGCCGGGCGACATCGATGCCTGGCGCGCCGCGATCCGGCCGACGACGCGGCTGCTGTTCGGCGAGACGCTCGGCAACCCGGGCCTGGACGTGCTCGACATCCCGACCGTCGCCACGCTCGCCCATGACCACGGGCTGCCGTTGCTTGTCGACTCGACCTTCACGACGCCCTGGCTGATGCGGCCGTTCGACCTCGGCGCCGATCTGATCTTTCACTCGGCGACGAAATTCCTGTCCGGCCACGGCACGGTCATCGGCGGCGTGCTCGTCGACAGCGGTCAGTTCGACTGGGATCGCTCGGGCCGGTTTCCCGAGCTGACCGAGGCGTACGCCGGTTTCCACGGCATGGTCTTCAGCGAGGAAAGCACGACCGGCGCGTTCCTGCTTCGGGCGCGCCGCGAAGGGCTGCGCGATTTCGGTGCCTGCATGAGCCCGCACACCGCCTGGCTGATCCTGCAAGGCATCGAGACGCTGCCGCTGCGGATGGCGCGGCATGTGGAGAACACCCGCAAGGTGGTCGAATTCCTGGGCAGCCACCCGATGGTCGCCGGCGTCGGCTACCCCGAGCTCGAGACGCATCCGAGCTACGCGCTCGCCAAGCGCCTGCTGCCGCGCGGCTGCGGCTCGGTGTTCAGTTTCGACCTGCGGGGCTCGCGCGCGCAGGGCCGCGCCTTCATCGAGGCGCTCGGCGTCTTTTCCCATCTCGCCAACGTCGGCGACTGCCGGTCGCTCGTCATCCATCCCGCCTCGACCACCCATTTCCGGATGGACGACGCGGCGCTTGCGCAGGCCGGCATCAGCGCCGGCACGATCCGCCTGTCGATCGGACTCGAAGACGCCGCCGATCTGGTCGACGACCTGAAGCGGGCGCTCAAGGTCGCCGAGAAAGCAGGCCGCTGATGGAATTGCGCATTCCAGGTCCGAACGGACCGCGCAACGTCTACGCCTACACCGGCGGAAAAGCCTTCGAGCCGACGCTTCCTCCGATCGTCTTCATCCACGGTGCACTGCACGATCACAGTGTCTGGACCCTGCTCGCGCGCTGGTTCGCGCATCACGGGCGGAGCGTGCTGGCGATCGATTTGCCGGGCCACGGCCGCAGCCCGGGTGCGCCTTTGCCGAGTGTCGAGGCGGCCGCCGACGGGTTGCTGGCATTGCTGGACTCGGCAGGCGTCTCTCGAGCCGCGCTGGTCGGGCACAGCATGGGCTCGATGATCGCGCTCGAAGCTGCCGGACGGGCCCCGGCGCGGGTGCGACGGCTGGTACTCCTCGGCACGGCCTATCCGATGCGCGTCTCTGCGGCCTTGCTCGACACGGCACGCGACGATCCGGCAACCGCCATCGATCGGGTCAACGTCTTCTCGCACTCGGGCATTGCGCCGAAACCGTCCTTTCCCGGCCCCGGCAGCTGGATGCGCGGCGGCAATCGTGCGTTGATGCGCCGCATCCAGGCGGGGCAAACCGGCTGCAACCTGTTTCGCCACGACTTCGGGGTGTGCGATGCGTACGCGGGCGGGTTCGAAGCGGCGGCCCGGGTCGGCTGCCCGACCGACTTCATCCTCGGCAACAAGGATCAGATGACGTCGCCCTCGCAGGCGGCCGAACTCGCAGCGATGCTGTCGGCGACCGTGCACAGGGTGGACGCCGGGCATGCCCTGATGACGGAAGCGCCGGATGCGGTGCTGTCGCTGTTGCGGCAGGCTCTCTAAACACCGCCCGGCGCCGCGTACCGACCCAACGCCCTCCCGGAAGATCGCCGTCCACGACCCCCCGACTTCGATGCCAGCCTCCGCCGACAACCGCACCCCGCACATCGAGCGTCTGATCGATGCGATCGGCCTGCCAATCGCGCGCTGGGACCGCGAAGCGCGGCTCCTCTTCTGCAACGGTCCCTATCTGCGCTGGGCCGATCGGCCCGAGGCGGAACTGCTCGGGCGCAGCGTGGAGGAAATCTACGGCAGCGCTGCCTGGGAAGTCGCACGGCCGGCCTTCGCCGTCGCCTTCAACGGCGCGACGCTCTTCTACCAGCGCCGTCTCACGCACGGCCCGGAGTCCGGGCGGTGGGCGCGGGTGCAGCTCTTCCCCGACGTGAACCCGTCCGGCGAGACCGAAGCCGTCTTCACGGTCGCGGCCGACATTCACGACGACGTGATGGCTCGCGAGGCGCTGTCGGCGGCGCGCATGCGGCTCGCCAAGTTCACCGAGAACATCCCCTACCCGCTCAACTATGTCGACCGCAACTTCGTGCTGCGCTTCGTCAACCGGGCCTTCACCGAGAGCGTCGGCGAACAGTCGAAGAACCTGTTGGGGCGCCACGTCGGCATGATCCGCGGCTCACGCCGCTGGCCGGAGCACGAGCCCTACTTCCAGCGCGCGCTGCGCGGCGAAACGGTGCAGTACACCCGCCTCGTCACCCTGGGCGACGACTCGCAGCGCTGGATGCGCACGAGCTACGTGCCCGACTTCGGCGAGAACGATGCGGTGCTCGGCGTCTACAC
>CAZZWY010000442.1:0-4003 GCA_964657785.1 uncultured Acetobacteraceae bacterium | reverse complement strand
TGCTTGACTTCCTGGTGGCTCATCTTCAGGCGCTGCGCATGCTGAAAGCGCTGCAGCGGCACGTCGAGCATCGCGAAGGCCGCCAGTACCCCGAGCAGCAGCAGCAGGCCGCCGACGATCGTCGAGCTGCCGGTTTCGATCGCGGCGGACATCGGCATCGCGAGCACCCCCGCGAAGGTCTCCACATGGTGCTTCAGGTAGACGCCGCCGATCGTCCCGAGAATCAGCGCGAGCACGCTCGCCTTGCCGGTGTTGACGAGCTTGTCGCGCGTCATCATCGTCGCGAGACCCGAGAGCGGGTTGAGCTTGCCGAACTTCGGCGCGAGCGGCTTCCACGTCCAGTTCCAGCCGCCGATCGCGATCGCGCCGCCGATCGCGGTCAGCGCCATCAGCGCGCCGAAGGGCACGATCAGCAGCATCAGCGAGACCGTCATGTCGACCAGCCGGTCGCCCATGAAGCCGGGGTCGGTCACCGCGCGGGCATCGAACTGCAGGCCGCGCGCCAGCGCCTGCCGCAGCCACCCGGCGAGGGCCGGCGCACCGGCCACGAGCAGGGCGCCGCAGGTCGCGATCGCGGTGAAGTGGCCGAGGTCCTGCGAGCGCGGCAGCTGGCCGTCCTCGCGCGCCTTCTTGAGCTTGCGCGCCGAGGCGGGGAGGTTTCTGTCCTGGGCGTTCTGGTCGGCCATGTCGAAGCAGGGTTGCGGGCTGCTTCATTGTTCGGCCGCGCGGCGCGCGACGGCGCCTCGAAAAGCGGGGTCGCCGGGCGTCTCTTGTCGCGGCGACCGCCGGTCAGAAGCCCAGGCTCGCCAGCAGGTCGTCGACCTCGCCCTGGTCGGCGACGACGTCGGTGCGGCCTTCGTAGCTCACGACCGGGCCGTTGAGGATCGAACTCTCGACCCGCTGCGCCTGCTCGGGCGGCGCCGCCTGAACCAGCAGCTTGACGAGGCTGTCCTCCAGGTCGCCGGCGAGGGCGACGACCTTCGCGACCACCTGGCCGGTCAGGTCGTGGAAGTCCTGCGCCATCATGATGTCGGTCAGGTGCTGGTCGATGCGCTCGGTGGACGCCTCGATGTCGGTGACGAAATTCATCACCGCGCCGCTCGCGACCGCCTTGACCGGGTCGCAGATGATCGCCTGCCCGAGGGCGCGCGTCTGCTCCGAGATGCTCTTGTGCTCGGCCTTGGCCATGTCGACCAGGTTCAGGACCTTGTTCGCCGCATCGCCGGTCTTCTGCGCGATGTAGGTGAGGCGGCTGCGCGCATCGGGCAGGCCATCGGCCGCCTGCTGCAGCCGCGGCATGACCCCGAGCTGCGTCAGCGTGTCGTGCAACTGACGCGTGATCAGCCCGAGCTGGTGGAACACTTCCGGGGAAGCGCCGGCCGCCATCTGGGGGGCGAGTTGGTCGAGGTCATCCATCTTCATGTCGTGTGCTCCGGCTCAGGCGGCGGCAGTCGCGGCCATCTTCTGCATGATCTTCTGCACCTTCTCCTCGAGCGTCGCCTTGGTGAAGGGCTTGACGACGTAGCCGGCGGCGCCGTCCTTGGCCGCCCGCACGATGTCTTCCTTGCGCGCCTCGGCCGTCACCATCAGCACCGGCAGGTGCTTCAGGCTCGGCTCGGCCTTGATCGCCGAGAGCAGCTCGAAGCCGTTCATCACCGGCATGTTGATGTCGCTGACGACGAAGTCGAACTTGCCGGCCTTCAACATGCCGAGCGCGATGGCACCGTCCTCGGCCTCCTCCGCGTTCTGGTAGCCGATCTCCTTCAGCAGGCCGCGAACGATCCGACGCATGGTCGAGAAGTCGTCGACGATCAGGAATTTCAGGTCAAAGGGATTGCTCAATTGGGGTTCCTCGTGCGCTGGCCGGTGGCGGTCCGGGGTCGGGATGGTTCGGCGATCCCGTCTTATCGGGCAGGCGCCGGCAAAGTTGAGGGCGATGGCTCGGCGGAAGCGGTCGGCGGTTGCGGCGCTGCCGGCGGGTCTGAATCGGGCGGGTCGGCATCGGACCGCAGCCGCAGCAACCGGTCTTCGGCTTCCCGGTTCATCACGATGATGCTGATGCGCCGGTTCACCGGGCTCGCGGGATCGGCGGGGTCGAACGGCACGCTCGAGGCGAGGCCCTGCACGAGCAGCATCCGGTCCTCCGGCAGGCCGCCGGCGCCGAGTTCACGCCGGGAGGCATTCGCACGGTCGCTCGAGAGCTCCCAGTTGCTGTAGCCGCGTTCGCCGGCGCCGAACGGCTGGGCGTCGGTGTGACCTTCGAGCGTGAGCCGGTTCGGCACCTCGGCGAGCACCGCGCCGATCTCGTGCAGGAGCTCGCGCATGTAGGGCTTGACGATTGCGCTGCCGCTGTCGAACATCGGCCGGCTCTGTTCGTCGACGATCTGGATGCGCAGACCGTCGCGCGTCATCTCGAGCCGGATCTGCGACTTCATCGCCGCGAGCTTCGGGTCGGCATCGAGCATCTTCTCGACCTGCTTCTTGAGCGACTCGAGGCGGCTCGCCTCGGCCCGCTGCTGCTCGGCTTTCAGCGCCTTCAGCTGCAGGCGCTTGTCCTTGGCGGCGACGTCGCCGTTCTTGACCTGACCGTTGCTGCGCGTCAGATCGGTGCCGCCTCCCGTGACGACGCTGGACGCATCGCCCGAGCCGTTGCCGCCGGCCATCGCGACCTTGAGCGGCGAACCGAAATAGTCGGCGATGCCCTTCTTGTCGCCGTCGGTGGTCGAGCCGAGCAGCCACATCAGCAGGAAGAACGCCATCATCGCCGTCACGAAGTCGGCATACGCGATCTTCCACGCGCCGCCGTGCACTGCATGGCCGCCCTTCTTCACCTTCTTGATGATGATGGGCTGGAGCTTCTTGGAATCGCCGGACATGATGAACCCGGTTCAGACGGTTGCAGCGCCGGTCACTTCTTGCCTTTGACGTGGCCCTCGAGCTCGGCGAAGGTGGGCCGGTCGGTCGAATAGAGGACCTTGCGCCCGAACTCGACCGCGACCTGCGGTGCGTAACCCTGCATGCTTGCGAGCAGGGTCGTCTTGATGCACTGGAGCTCCTTCGAGCCGTCCTCGACCTTCTGCTCCAGCAGCCCGCCGAGCGGTTCGACGAAGCCGTAGGCCAGCAGGATCCCGAGGAACGTCCCGACGAGCGCCGAGCCGATCATCCCGCCCAGCACCGCCGGCGGCTGGCCGACCGAGCCCATCGTGTTGACGACGCCCAGCACCGCCGCGACGATCCCGAACGCCGGCAGGCCGCCCGCCAGCCGGGCGATCGCCGCCACGGCCGCATGCTCCTCGTTGTGATGCGTCTCGATCTCGCTGTCCATGAGCGACTCGATCTCGTGTGCGTTGAGATTGCCGGAGACCATCATCCGCAGATAGTCGGTGATGAACTCGACGACATGGTGGTCGTTGCCGACGACGGCGTACTTCTGGA
Organism: uncultured Acetobacteraceae bacterium; assembly: GCA_964657785.1. GTDB lineage: Bacteria > Pseudomonadota > Gammaproteobacteria > Burkholderiales > Burkholderiaceae_C > LMDS01. The sequence continues at coordinate 568 of CAZZWY010000442.1, read as the reverse complement.
AGATCGCCGAGCTGTGCGGGTCCTCGACGTCCTTCTCGATCGACATCAGTCCTTCCTTGCGCGCCTTCTGCAGGATGTCGTACATCAGCGCCATCAGCTCCATGTAGCGCGCCTTGCTGAACTTGCTGCCCTTGAAGCACTTGCCGAGACCGGAGAGCGAGGCCTTCACGACCTTCATCTGGTTGTTCGCGAGGAACGCGCCGAGCGCCGCACCGAAGATCGTGATCATCTCGAACGGCAGCGCGTGCAGGATCACGTGGATGTTGCCGCCGTGGGCGATGTAGACGCCGAAGATGCACGCGAGTGCCAAGCCCCAGCCGACGAGAACGAACATGGTGTCGAGGTTCCAGAGTGGGTGGACACGCCCGGGCGGCGTGCACTGCCTGCCGCGTTATCGACGCGAGGCAGTCCGGCTTGAGTCTGGGCGAGCGCCGCCGCGCCCGGGCTCGGAACAGGGGTGGTTCCGGGGGCCAGACCGAGGCTTCGGGCCCGCCCACCGCCGACGGCCGGCGTCGGGCCGGTGGCCGATACTGGCGGCCCCGCCCTCCCGAGCCCGTGTCCTGCACCG
>CAZZWY010000441.1:0-4036 GCA_964657785.1 uncultured Acetobacteraceae bacterium | reverse complement strand
TTCCGAGTGGCCGGAGAGCTCCGCGCGTAGCGCGGACTGGGTGTCGCGCTTTTGTTGCGCGACATGGGCGCCGGGGGAGGCCGACTCGGGTGCCTCGCCAAGCGTCCGCGAGAGAATCGTCCGCACCCCGACGTGCAGCGCCTGGGCGAGCCGTCTCGCCTTGGTCTCTTCTCCGATCGTGTTGACTTCGGCGGAGACCGCAAGGGGGTCGGGCACCTCTGAAGATGAGTCGGTCTCGGGTTCTCGTCCAGGCTCGACATCCGTTGCGCCTGCGGAGACTTCGTGACCCAGCAGCCGCCGCAAATCGGTGTTGCCGATGCCGACGCTGGCCGTGCGGCCATCCATGTACGCGGCGATGTGGGCCGGCAGTGTCAGGCGTGCTTCGGCACTCGCCGCCGTGGTCAGCCAGGCGACAGCCGAAGCGTCGCTGTCGCGCGGGGGTTCGAGGCGTGAATGCGCCAGGGCGTGCATCTCCTGGACCAATTGGCGCAGTTCCTTGCCAGGGCGCTGCTTCTTGAGTGCATCTTCGTCGAGCCGCGGCAGGCGCGCCAGCAAGACTGCGGTGGCAGGGTGCAACGGATACCGTCGGGTCGTGGCGGGAACCGGGTCGTCGGCGCTGATCCAGGTTTCGATGCTCAGCTGGGGGACGAGCCCCTCCGTGTGAAGGAGATGGAAGTTCGGTCGTCGCCAAATGCCGAGCAGGACCTTCGGGTCGCCGATCAGGCTGTGGATCGCAAGGCTCGTGAGGGCCTCGGCAAGGATCCGATTGAATTTCGGGGCGACCGACGACCGAGCCCGTCCACGCAAGACCGCCTCGAAGGTCCGGCGCTGGTCGCCCAGGCGCAGCGCCTCGCCGACGTCGCCCGTCACGAACGCGGGCCGCTCGGCGCGAATCGCCTTGCGACGCGCGGGCAGCTTCAGCTCGAGCTCGCTACGGCTCGCAAAATGAAGCACGTGGGCGTGCGCGCGGGCCACGAGTTCGGCGGCGGCAGCGAGCTGCTCGGCCTTGGCGCCCGTGCGCTTGATGCCGTCGAACAGGTCGTCGACCGCCCGCTGATCGATCCCTCGCCGCCGGGCGTCGCGCAGCCATGCCGCGAGGTGCGCGCGGGCTTCCTTCGTCGCGTCGATGCTCGCGCGTCGGCCGGCCTCGCGGCGAAGCTGCGTGCCGAGGGCCACGGGTTCGAGGATCGGCGGCGGCGCCCTGTATCTCGCTGCATCGAATTCGCCGAGCGGGCTTGGCAGCGTCTGCCATCCCAGTCCACGGAGCCAGTCATCGATCAGCTTACCGATCTTCCGGAGTTCGACCGGATCGCGCGTCGAATACCGTCCGTGAGTAGCAACACCCGCTTCCTCGTGGCCCATCATGGCCCGTGTCAGCTCGTCGGAGATGTCGGTGCGCGCCAGCATCGACGCCAGTTGTCGCCGGAAGAAATTCGCGGTAAAGCCTGCCATCTCGCCGAGGCTTTTCTCGAGTTCGCTCGCCGCGATGCTCTCCCAGTGCAACTCTCCGGGCCCGCCTCGCAGCAGGAAGAAGAGCGGCATGGACCGGATCGACCGCGGGGCGAGCACTGTCGCCAGTCGGCGGGACATCAGGGGATGATCAAGGGCGACCGTGAGTCGTCGGAGGTGATCGAGCCAGCCGGAGAGGGCTTCCCGGACCAGCGATCCGACCGGGACGATGCGCGCCTGATCCGGCGCCTGCCAGGTCTTGTCGGTAACGAGCACGAATCCGTGGTCGAGGTCGAAGGTGTCGATCGACTCGAACGGGTCGACCACCGGACGATGCCCGGTCGCCGCCATCAGAATCCAAACGGTATAGAGCGCGTAGGCGTTGTGGCGCTCGACGACGGATCGGGTCATTGCATTCGCCGAGCGGACCCCTTCGGCCAGCTCGCCGATCAAGCGGCGCACGGAGCGATCGGTGGCGATTCGCGCGCCCGCGAAGGTGACGACCTGGTCGTGTGCGATGGGCGGTGGATCACCTGTCGGAACCTTGAAAATGACTGCCATCGCCAAGTCGTGGATGCGCACCAGGTCGACTGCGGGCACCGCCGTGTAGTAGGTGGAAATGGGCGGAACGTCTTCTGGTGTCGCGGCGAGCATGTGCACCACCCACTCGGCACCGCTGATCGCGCGCAGCACCACCGACAGGTGGCGCGCAATGCGCCCGTGGGTCAGGCGAACGCCCAGGAATCCGGGTCTGACGGTGTCCAGCCATCCGAAAAGGGCGCTGCGGACGACTTCCCGGTCGGAGAGGGCCAGCAGACTCCCGATGTCGCGCGCTTGCGGGCGCTTCGCGATCCACGGCTCGGCCAGGCCTCTGACAATCGGTGGCCAATGCAGGTAAACCTCGGTCACCTCCGGCTCAAGCAATTCCTCGGCGCCGGCGCCACGCCAGCGCTTGGCCGGCCCCTGGAGCGAGCGCACAAAGCCGTCGCTCGTCGGTGCCGGAAATGACGCTACGTGATCGAGGAGCGTGCCGGTGCAAAGCATGACGGCGGCGAGCAGCGCGCCGGGGTGCTGCTCGCGGCTTTGGACGTCCCGGTCGATGGCGGACAACAGCGACGCCAGATCGTGCGGATTCAAATGGTTCCAGTCCCAGAGCAACCTCGCGCCAAGCTGCAGCAGACGGAAGACTTCGCCGCGTTCGGCCGTGGCCTGGGTCCGAGGGGTGGGCTGGACGACCTGGAGTTCGTCCGCTGCCTCCAGCAGCAATGGCATCGGCGCCGCAGGTTCCTCCGGCTTGCCAGGATCGGGATCGAAAACCACCGTCGCAGAAGACGGCGCACCGATCTCGGAAACCTCCGTGCGTTGCAGGGACAGCTTCCGCCTTCCCGGGGCGCTGGCCGTCCGGGGCGACGGCGCCCGCCTGATCTGGACGCGACCCTCGGGCGGCCGGACCCGGGAGGCGCGTGCGCCGACCGAGATCTTTGGCGGGCGGTCAGCGCTGCGGTCGTGCGCGGCTTCGGCCGACAGTGGCGGGGCAAGTGCCGCTTCAGACGGGCCGGGTGCGGGCTCCGCAGAAGCCGTCCGCTTCCGAGGTGGTCGGATCTGGCCAAGACGATAGGCTGTCGCGATCAGTGCCTCGAAGAACGATCTGGTCGCGGCCTGCGGCGTGCTCGGCAGGCTCTGCAGCATCGCCTCGATGTTGAGCTGCATCAGCTGAGTAATCCAGTGGGCGAAATCCTCGTTAGGCCTGGGCAAGACGTCGACGATCTGACCCCAGACGAACTCGGTGCGCGCCTTGCGCGAAGCGTCGGCAATTGTTCGGAGGGCGTCAGCTTCCGGCATGGTGCCCAGCGCGATGGCCACCACGAGGCAGAGGTCGTCTGCGACAGTGCTGGCAGGCCTCTCGGTCGCCGGCTGCGCCAGCGCGACGAGGATCTCGCGGCCGCCTACTGCAAGTCTGGTGCCGCGCCACCTGATGATGGCCTCTTCGAAGCCCGTATCGAAGAGCGGTTGCGTGACCGCCCGGCGAAGTCCGGCCATGGGCGCCTCCGACAGCTCCTTGTGGGGGTCAAACCGCGCAAGTGCACGCCGCAGGGTTGCGAGGACCCCAGGCAACTCGCTGGCGTTGTCCCGCAGCGCAGTGGCCGACACCAGGTCTGACCACCGCCAGGCGCCGTTGTTCCCACGCAATGCGATTTCGTCGACGGCTACGCGCCAGTTCATGTCCCGGCCTATTGGCATGAGAGGTCCGCGAGGTTGGACGGCGTTCGGAGCAGCGGTGTCCGAAACGGAATGGCATCGGTCTCAAACGGGCGCCACCGAACCCAATGGTCATCGGATGGTCCTCGTCAGCGAGGTACAAGTGCCGACGCTTGCTCGTTTCTAGTGGTTCCAAGCTAGCTAAAACGGCGTCGCTAGCCCGACTGTAACATCGTTTAAAATCAACGTGTTAGCCTGAAAGTTCCACGTTCTAGACCGTAAGAACACATTGAATGTCGGCTAACAACATTCAAAATGAGTATTCTCATAACCGTCGCAGGTTCAAATCCTGCCCTCGCAACCACCAAATTCTTAGTTAGATCAACAG
>CAZZWY010000440.1:0-4041 GCA_964657785.1 uncultured Acetobacteraceae bacterium | reverse complement strand
GTGGGCCTTTTTGGGCGGGATGAGCGGGCATGTCGGGTTCGTTCACACCTTCTCAACGCTTGCGCGGGAGGACGACGACGAAGTTGCCGTCGGTGTCGACCCCCAGCCGATGTTGTGAGCGCCGTTTCGACGCCGCGCTTGGTGTGGCGGGGGCCCCCTGCCGAGGCGAGGGTTTGACGTGCACCGGGCGGGCCGCGGGCCGCAGCAGGAGCCGCTCGGCGCTTTCCCGGTCGGCCGCCATGCGCGCGGCCAATGCCGCTTCGCGCCGCGCGACGTCCCCGGCGGCGGCACGGTCGGCGTCGCTGCGCGGATCGGCGGCGTCGATCAGGGTCGCTTGCGGGCAGGGCACGTCGGCGTAGGCGTTGCCACACCGGTAGACCGCGGCATCCGCGCTCGCGCAAAGCAGGGCGGTGAGCCACGCCAGCGCTGCGGCGGTCTTGCTCCGGCGGGCGGTCATGGCGCGTCCCCGACGGGCGGCTTCGGCACGGGTTTCGGCCGCTGTGGCCTGGCGTGGACCGTTTTCAACGCCAGGTCCATGTCGCCGGCGAGCCAGGCCTCCAGCCCGCCGAGCGATTGGGCCATGGCCTGCTCGATCGCCTCGCGTTCGACCGCAGGGGGCTTGCGCAGGACGTAGTCGACCACCTCGGCCTTCACGCCGGGGTGGCCGATGCCGAGCCGAAGCCGCCAGTAGTCGGCCGTGCCGAGCTGCGCCTGGATGTCCCTCAAGCCATTGTGACCGGCGTGGCTGCCACCGAACTTCATCTTCGCCTGGCCGGGCAGGACGTCGAGTTCGTCGTGCGCGACGAGGATCTCGGCGGGCGCTATCTTGAAGAAGCGCGCCAGCGCGGCGACCGACTTGCCGGACAGGTTCATGAAGGTCATCGGCTCGAGCAGCCAGACCGGTCCGGCCGGACGGTTCACGCGGGCGACGAGGCCGAAATAGCCGCGCTCGGGCTGCAACCGGGCCCCCAGCGTCCGGGCGACTTCGTCGATGAACCAGAACCCGGCGTTGTGCCGTGTCGCTTCGTATTCCGGGCCGGGGTTGCCCAGGCCGACGAGGAGTCGAATCATGAGCGGATTATCGAGCGCCCGGCCGCCCGCCGATTCGCCCGGACGGCCCACCGCCGACGGGGGCGCCCGAGAGAGGGACCGCGCTGGCCGAAGATCGTCCCACCGCCGGATCGTCGCGCCGGCAGTGAGGCGCGGGACGGTCGAAGTGACCACGAGAACGCGCCGAGAACGTCATCGTGGGCGACGAGCGACCTGAAACTGAGGTGAAATCCGGGCGATGAACGCTGCGAACGAAACCTCTTCCTTCTGGTCCCTGGCCACCCACAACTTCGTGCGCGTCGCGGTCGCGGTGCCGCGCATCCGCATCGCCGACCCGGCCTTCAATGCGGCCCAGACGATCGATCTGCTCGCCGAGGCGTCCGCCGGCGGCGCCGCGGTCGTCGTTTTTCCGGAGCTCGGCCTGTCGGCGTACACCTGCGACGACCTGTTCCATCAGCACGCGCTGCTCGAGGCGACCAAGGCGGCGCTGTCGAGCGTGGTCGAGGCCTCGCGCGGGCACGCGGCGGTCGCCGTCGTCGGGCTGCCGCTGCAGGTCGGTCACGGCCTCTACAACTGCGCCGCGGTGCTGCAGGGCGGCCGGCTGCTCGCGGTGGTCCCGAAAACCTACTTGCCGAATTACGGCGAGTTCTACGAGGCGCGCCAGTTCCAGCCGGCGGCGCATGCGGCCGAGAAGACGGTCGTGATCGGCGGCGAGACGGTGCCGTTCGGCAACGACCTGCTGGTCGAGGCGACGAACCGGCCCGGTTTCGTGATCCACGTCGAGATCTGCGAAGACCTGTGGGTGCCGATCCCGCCGTCGAGCCACGCGGCGCTCGCGGGGGCGACGCTGCTGCTGAACCTGTCGGCATCGAACATCACGGTCGGCAAGTCCGGCTACCGCCATTCGCTGGTCGGGATGCAGTCGGCACGCTGCCTCGCGGCGTACGTCTACAGCTCGGCCGGCAACGGCGAGTCCACGACCGATCTCGCCTGGGACGGCCAGTCGATGATCTACGAGAACGGCGAGCTGCTGCGCGAGTCGGAGCGCTTCGTGAACGATTCGCACTGGATCAGCGCCGACGTCGACCTCGAGCGTCTGCGCCACGAGCGCATGCGGCAGACGTCGTTCGGGCAGTCCGCGGCGCGTTTCGCCGACGAGGTGGCGCGGTTTCGCCGCGTCGGTTTCGAGTTGCCCGCGCTGTCGCCCCAGGCGCCGCTGCAGCGCCGTCTGGCGCGCTTTCCGTACGTGCCGTCCGATCCCGGGCGCCGTGACGAGCGCTGCCGCGAGGTCTACGACATCCAGGTGCAGGCGCTCGCGCAGCGGCTGTCGGCGAGCGGGATCAGGAAGCTGGTGATCGGCGTGTCCGGGGGTCTCGACTCGACCCACGCGCTGCTCGTCGCCGCCGACGCGATGGACCGCATCGGCGAGCCGCGCAGCAGCATCCTCGGCGTCACGATGCCGGGCTTCGCGACCAGCGGCCGAACGCTCGACCAGGCGCTCAAGCTGATGGACGCGATCGGCTGCGGCGTGCAGCAGATCGACATCCGTCCCAGCTGCCAGCAAATGCTGAAGGACATCGGCCACCCGGCCTCGCGCGGCGAGAAGGTGTACGACGTGACCTTCGAGAACGTCCAGGCCGGCGAGCGCACCAGCCACCTGTTCCGCCTCGCCAACCTGCACAACGCGCTCGTTGCCGGCACGGGTGACCTGAGCGAGCTCGCGCTCGGCTGGTGCACCTACGGCGTCGGCGACCACATGGCGCACTACAACCTCAACGCCAGCGTGCCGAAGACGCTGATCCGCCATCTGGTGCGCTGGGTCGCCGAGTCGGGCCGTGTCGGCGAAGCCGGCAGCCGGGTACTTCGGTCCGTGCTCGACACCGAGGTCAGCCCCGAACTCGTGCCGGGCGATGCCGAGAGCGACACGCCGAGCCAGAGCACCGAGGACAGCATCGGCCCCTACGTGCTGCACGACTTCTTCCTCTTCAACACCGTGCGGTACGGCTTCGCGCCGAGCAAGACCGCCTATCTCGCCTGGGCGGCCTGGCACGACCGCGAGGCCGGCGCCTGGCCGGAAGCGGCGGACGTCGCCCGCGAAGAGTACGCGCTGGCCGAGATCAAGCGGCACCTGCGCACCTTCGTCTGGCGCTTCTTCAAGACCAGCCAGTTCAAGCGGAGCTGCGTGCCGAACTCGCCGAAAGTCGGATCGGGCGGATCGCTGTCGCCGCGCGGCGACTGGCGCGCGCCGAGCGACGGCGAAGCCGCGGTCTGGCTCGCCGACCTCGACCGCATCCCCGACGCCTGATCGGAGCGCACGGCACGTCCTTGCGTCCTCGGGCATGGAGTGACCCGACCGGGTCGATCCCCACCCGGTCGCAGAAACGATTGCGCCCGGGCGCGGCCAGGAACACTGGCCGGCGTCCGGGCGCCGAAGAAACGGAGACGGGCGGCCGGGGCCGCCCGGCGGGTCACTTCTTGTTCTGCTTCTCGGTCTTCTTCGCCTTCGTCGGCGCGGCCGCTGCGGCGACCACCACCGGCGCTGCCTCGACTTCCTCTTCCGCAGCCGGCGCCGAGACCGAGACGATCACCGGGTTCGGCTTGCCGTGCGTGATCACCTTGATGCGGTTGCTCAGCTTGATGTCGTTGACGTGAAGCGTCTGGCCCTTGGCGAGCTCGCCGAGGTCGACCGTCAGGAATTCAGGCAGCTGCGACGCCAGGCACTGGATGCTCAGCTCGGTCACGACGTGGTTGATGACGCAACTGTCGGTCTTCACCGCGGGCGAGTTTTCTTCGTTGATGAAGTGCAGGGGCACGTTCTTCACGATCTTCGTCGACGCGTCGACGCGCTGGAAATCGATGTGCAGCACGATCGGCCGGTACGGGTGCATCTGGTAGTCGCGCAGCAGCACCTGCTCGGACTTGCCGGCAAGATCCATTTCGAGGATCGAAGAATGGAACGCCTCCTTCTTCAACGCGAAGAAGAGGGCGTTG
>CAZZWY010000439.1:845-4051 GCA_964657785.1 uncultured Acetobacteraceae bacterium | reverse complement strand
GCGCTCGCGAGCGCACGGGCGAACGCCGCGCCGCTGTTGACCTCGCTGCGCAGGTGGGCGACGAGTTCGCGCTGGCGGCCGTCGTCGGCCTCTTCGCTGAGGGCGGTCAGGGCGCGTTCGAGCGGCAGGCCGGAGGAGACGAGCCCCGCGAGCTGGCGCGTCCAGACCGCGAGACCGGTGGCGTTGAAGACGCGCCGCGAGATCGTGAGACCCTCGGCCTTCGTCCCGGCCGAGGCCACCAGCGTGACGCCGAGCGGCACGAGCGAACGGCCGCGCAACTGCTGCCGGGCCGCCTTGGCATTTTCGGCGTCGAGGAGCCCGGTCGTCGCCTTGCCGGCGGCGTCGAGGGCTTCGAATTTATAGGCGGGCATAGGCCGCGAAGCGAAGGGCGAGGGCCCCCGAAGGGGATCGACCCGCGCAGCGGCCGGCGAGTGACCCGGGCTCGATGCCCGGGTCACGAGTACGCGGGGCGACTCGAGCGCGCATCGACCTCATTCCCGCGTCACCCGCACCACCTCTTCCGGCGACGTGATGCCTTCGGCGACCAGCCGCTCGCCATCCTCCCGCATCGAGCGCAGGCCCCCGGCTTCGGCCGCGCGGGCGATCTCCGACTCGGCGGCGCGGTTGTGGATGAGCGCGCGCACCTCGTCGTCGACCGACATCAATTCGTAGACGCCGGTGCGGCCCTTGTAGCCCGTCGTGCCGCAGGCGGCGCAGCCGACCGGGTGGTAGTGGCCCTCGGCGTCGGCCTTGCGGCACTGCGCGCACAGCTTTCGCACCAGCCGCTGCGCCAGCACGCCGATCAGGCTCGACGACAGCAGGAACGGCTCGACACCCATGTCGATCATCCGCGTCACCGTGCTCGGGGCGTCGTTGGTGTGGACGGTCGCCAGCACCAGGTGGCCGGTGAGCGAGGCCTGGATCGCGATCTGCGCGGTTTCGTAATCGCGGATCTCGCCGATCATGATGACGTCCGGGTCCTGCCGCAGGATCGCGCGCAGGGCCTTCGCGAAGGTGAGGTCGATCTTCGCGTTGACCTGCGTCTGACCGATGCCGGCGAGTTCGTACTCGACCGGGTCTTCCACCGTCAGCACGTTGGTCGCGCCGGTGTCGACGCGGCCGAGCGAGGCGTACAGCGTCGTCGTCTTGCCCGACCCGGTCGGCCCGGTGACCAGCACGATGCCGTGCGGCTGCTGCACCAGCCGGTCGAAGCGGTGCAGCACGTCGCCGCTCATGCCGAGGGCCTCGAGTGTGAATTTGGACTCGCCCTTGTCGAGCAGCCGCAGCACCGCGCGTTCGCCGTGCGCCGAGGGCAGGGTCGACACCCGCACGTCGACCGCGCGCCCGCCGATGCGCAGCGAGATGCGGCCGTCCTGCGGGAGGCGGCGCTCGGCGATGTCGAGCTCGGCCATGATTTTGAGGCGCGAGATCATCGCCGCATGCAGCGCCTTGTTCGGCTGGACCACTTCCCGAAGCGTCCCATCGACGCGAAAGCGCACCGAACTGCTGCGTTCGTAGGGTTCGATGTGGATGTCCGAGGCGCCGTCCTTCGCGGCCTGTGTCAGCAGTGCGTTCAGCATCCGGATGATCGGCGCGTCGTTCGAGGCTTCGAGCAGGTCCTCGATCGCCGGCAGCTCCTGCATCATCCGCGACAGGTCGACCGCGCTCTCGACCTCGCCGATCACGGTCGCGGCGCTCGATTCGCTGCCGGCGTAGGCCTGGGCGATCCGATTGGCGAGCGTCGCGACCGGTTCGCGCTCTAGCGCATCGACGTCGTAGAGGCGTAGCACCTCGGAGAGCGCCGGCAGCCCGACCGTCTCCGGCGCCCAGAGCACGAGGCGCTCGCCGTCGTTCTCGAGCAGCAGGTGATTCGCCTTCGCGTAGGCGTAGGGCAGCGGGTGGCGCGTGCCGAGGGTGGAGGCTCTCATCGGAAGGGGTTCTCGTGCGCCGGCGATTTGAGCTGCTCGACCGTCGGATCGGGCGCCGGGGGAGGGCGCGGTGCGGCGAGCGGCCCCGGCTGGTTGCCCGGCGACGTGGGCGGCGCCGAGAGCGGCGCCGACTGCTCGACCCGGCCCGACGGCGGCATCACCGGCGGGTCGTTGATCGGCACGAGCACGCTCTTGGCCGGCTGCTGGTCCTTCTGGGTCGCCCGGATCAGGTCGTAGCGGTCGAGCGAGAGCTTGTTGGCGGTCTCGTTGTCGCGCATCACGACCGGGCGCAGGAACACCATCAGGTTCGTCCGCGTCTTGCTGCGGCTTTCGCTGCGAAAGAGCGCGCCGACGTAGGGGATGTCGCCGAGCAGCGGGATCTGCGACTTGTTGTCGGTGTAGCGGTCTTCGATCAGGCCGCCGAGCACGATGATCGAGCCGTCGTCGACCGTGACGGTGGACTCGATCGAGCGCTTGTTGGTCGTCGGGCCGGCGTTGCCGGTGCCGACCGCGGTGGTCGAGGCGACCGACGACGATTCCTGGTAGATCACCATCCGCACCGTGCCGTTCTCGCCGATCTGCGGCTTGATGCGCAAGGTGATGCCGACGTCCTTGCGCTCGATGGTCTGGAACGGGCTGGTCGTCGCGGTGCCGGTGTTGGTGAACGAGCCGGTGATGAAGGGCACGTTCTGGCCGACGACGATCTTCGCCTCCTCGTTGTCGAGCGTGATCAGGTTCGGTGTCGAGACGATGTTGGTGTTGGTCTGGCTCTGCAGGATGCGCGCGATCGAGGCCAGCGCGTAGGTGCCGCCGAAATTGCGCACCAGGCCGATGTTGAGGCCCTCGCCGAGCGTGATGCCCGAGGTCGTGCCGCTCGCGACAGCGGTCGTGATACCGATGATGTTGTTGCTCGCCGAACCGCCGGCATTGAAATTCGTGCCGCCGATGACGCCGTACTTGTCGCCGCTGTTGCCGATCAGACCCTGCCACTGGAAGCCGAAGTCGGCCGAGTTGTCGCCGGTGACCTCGACGATCATGCTTTCGATGTAGACCTGGGCCCGGCGCGAATCGAGCTGGTCGATCAGCACCCGAAGCTGGCGGTACATCGGCTCCGGGCCGGTGATGATGAGCGAATTGGTGGCCGGGTCGGCCTGCACGAAGCCGCCGGTCGACGGCGAACCCGAGGCCGAGAGCGGCGCCGTCGCCTGCGGTGACGCGCCGGCCGAGCCGGGCGCCGGGGCGTGCGCCGCGGCGTTGAACGGCGAGCTGCTCGGTGTG
>CAZZWY010000439.1:0-835 GCA_964657785.1 uncultured Acetobacteraceae bacterium | reverse complement strand
GCCCGAGCCGCCCGCGTAGGCGGCGCGCAGCACCGTCGCGAGCTTGACCGCATCGGCGTTCTTCAGCGAAACGACCCAGATGTTGCCGCCGTCGCGGGCGCCTTCGGAAGGCCGGTCGAGCTTCTCCACGAGCGCCCGGATCGACCCCATCCGCGCGGGATTCGGCGCCCGCACGAGGAGCGAATTGCTGCGTGCGTAGGCGAGCACCGACGCCGCGTTGGTGCCGCCGACCGCGCCCGGCGCCTGCGGGCCTGCCGCGGCGTTGCCGGCGCTGTCGGTGAGGCGCTGCACCAGCGCCGCGATGTCGCTCGCGATCGCGTACTTCAGCGGGATCACCTCGACGTCGCCGGCGGCCGGCGTGTCCATCGCGGCGATGATCTTGCCGAGGCGCGTGAGGTTGTCGGCGTAGTCGGTGATCACCAGCGTGTTGTTGCCGGGATTCGCGTTGATGGTGTTGTTCGGGCTGATCAAAGGCCTGAGCACCGGCACGAGGTTGTTGGCGCTCTCGTGCGTCAGGCGAAAGACCTGCGTGATGACCTGGTCGCCGCGCCGGCCGGCGCCGTCGCCGATCGAGACCGTGCCGCTCTGCAGCTTCGCGTCGGCCTCGGGCACGATCTTGTAGAGCCCGCCGACCTCGACCACCGTGAAGCCGAGCCCGCGCAAGGCGGCCAGAAAATTCAGGTACGCGGCCTGCGGCGACAGCGGCTCCTCGCTGTAGAGCGTCATCGTGCCCTTGACGCGCGGGTCGACGACGAATTGCTGGTGCAGGATAGCGCCCATCGCACGGGCCACGCCGTCGATGTCGGCGTTGACGAAATTCAGGGTGACGGCGTCG
>CAZZWY010000438.1:1409-4063 GCA_964657785.1 uncultured Acetobacteraceae bacterium | reverse complement strand
CCATGCCCGGGAACTCGAGGTCCGGGTCGGGCCGCTGAAGAACCCGGCGCAGGCCGACAATCTGGTCGAGCTCTTCAAGGAGATCACCGACCTCGGCACGATCGAGCCGATCGACGGCGGCCAGCCGAGCGACGGCATCCGCCGCTTTCGGGTCATCACGACCAGCTCCGACAGCGATCTGCTCGACCTCTTCACCTTCCACGTGGCGCGCGAGGACGTCGCGCTGCTGCCGGTCACGCCCGGCTTCGGCTTCCACAAGGACGCCCCCGGCGCGCCGCCCGAGGCCGAGCAGACGGCCGCGGACGCCGGCTACGGCTTTTTCAGCGGCGCCCCCGGCGCCCCGGACGGCGAGAGCAGCCCGGCGGCGCCGCCCGAAGCCGCTTCGAACGCTCCCGAGAAAGCCGCCCGCGGCAGCAGCGCCAGCCGCGCGGAGAAGCCCGCGGCCCCGCTCGAATCGTCGACGCTGCGCGTCTCGGTCGAGAAGGTCGACCAGCTCATCAACCTGGTCGGCGAACTCGTCATCACCCAGGCGATGCTGGCGCAGAACAGCAAGCAGATCGACCCTGCGCTCTACCAGCAGCTCGCCGCCGGCCTCGCCGATCTCGATCGCAACACCCGCGATCTGCAGGAATCGGTGATGTCGATCCGGATGATTCCGATGTCGCTCGTCTTCTCGCGCTTCCCGCGGATGCTGCGCGACCTCGCCGCCAAGCTCGGCAAGAAGGTCGAGTTCGAGACCCAGGGCGAGTCGACCGAGCTCGACAAGGGCCTGGTCGAGAAGATCACCGACCCGCTGACGCACCTGGTGCGCAACAGCTGCGACCACGGCATCGAAAGCCCGGCCGAGCGCGTCGCCAAGGGCAAGCCCGAACACGGCACGATCACGCTCGCGGCCTCGCACCAGGGCGGCTCGATCCTGATCGAGGTGCGCGACGACGGCAAGGGTCTGTCGCGCGAGAAGCTCCTGAAGAAGGCCCGCGAGCGCGGCATCGACGCGCCCGATTCGATGACCGACGCCGACGTCTGGGGCCTGATTTTCGCGCCCGGGTTCTCGACTGCCGATGTCGTGACGGACGTGTCCGGCCGCGGGGTCGGCATGGACGTGGTGAAGAAGAACATCACTGCCCTCGGCGGCACGGTCGAGATCGACTCGGCCGAAGGCTACGGCATGAGCGTCAAGGTGCGCCTGCCGCTCACGCTCGCGATCATGGACGGCATGTCGGTCGGCGTCGGCGACGAGGTCTACATCCTGCCGCTCTCGTCGGTGATCGAGTCGTTCCAGGTGACACCGGGCAAGATCAAGACGATCGGCGGCACCGGGCGCGTGATCGAGGTGCGCGAGGAGTACATGCCGGTGCTCGACCTCGAGCAGGTCTTCCAGGTGCCGCGCTTCGACTTCGACAGCGTCGGCGGCATCATGGTCGTCGCCGAGGCCGAAGGCTCGCGCGTCGCACTCCTCGTCGACCAGTTGCTCGGCCAGCAGCAGGTCGTCGTGAAGAACCTCGAGGCCAACTACCGCCGCGTCAACGACATCTCCGGGGCGACCATCATGGGCGACGGCCGCGTCGCGCTGATCCTCGACGTCGGCAGCCTGGTGCGGCGCGCCCGGCACTGAGGACGGCAGGCGGCGGTCCGACCCTGAACCGAGCCTGCCGCCCGATCGCCCGATCCACGGAATTCAGCCGATCGTCCTGCCCGAGCCTACATCCCGCGCGCTTCCGGTCGATATCCACTCATCCGCTGCCGCGTCGCGCACGACCTACTTCGAACCCTCAGAGAGAGAGAGAACGTTCCATGGACATGATGACCGATGCCCGCCAGATCGCCAAGCACGAGGCCGCCCGCTCCAACAGCGTCAACGGAGGCGAGTTCCTGACCTTCCGACTCGGCGGCGAGGAATACGGAATCGACATCCTGAAGGTCCAGGAAATCCGTTCCTACGAGCAGCCGACCCGCATCGCCAATGCGCCGGCCTTCATCAAAGGGGTCGTCAACCTCCGCGGCGTCATCGTCCCGATCGTCGACCTGCGCCTGAAGCTCGGCTGCGAGAGCGCTGACTACAACGGCTTCACCGTCGTGATCGTGCTCAACGTGCGCGGCCGCGTCGTCGGCGCGGTGGTCGATTCCGTCTCCGACGTGCTCGCGCTCGACAAGGAGACGATCAAGCCGGCCCCCGAGATGAGCTCGGCGGTCGACACCAGCTTCATCACAGGGATCGGCAGCGTCGCCGACCGGATGCTGATCCTGATGGACATCGAGGGGTTGATGTCGAGCGAGGAGATGGGGCTGGTCAACAGCGTGATGTGATCGCACGCGCCGGAAGCGGCGCAGCCGATCGTAGGCCGCCCCTCAAGCCCCCGCCGCCTCCCGCAGCGTCTGCACCACCGGCCGTCTCAGCACCTCGCGCAGCCCCCACCACCCCGCCGACAACGCGAGCAACGCGCCGGCCAGCCCGCCGGCGGGCAGCACCCACAGCGACGCGGTCCAGGCGAACTCGAAGACGTAGTGCGCGAGCGCCCAGCCGACGACCATCGCAGCGCCTGAGGCCAGCACGCCCGCGAGCGCACCGACGCCGAGGAGCTCGGCGCGCTGCACCTGCGCGAGCAGCCGCCCGCTGGCGCCGAGCGCCCGCATCACCGCGAACTCGCGCGAAC
>CAZZWY010000438.1:0-1399 GCA_964657785.1 uncultured Acetobacteraceae bacterium | reverse complement strand
TGACGGCCGCGAACAGCACGACCAGCCCGGCCGCCAGCGTGAAGCCGAACAGGAATTCGACGGCCCGCACGACCTGGTCGAGCACGCGCTGCAGCTGCGCGATGCCGGCCGACACGTCGATCGCGGTGATGTTCGGAAAGTTGCGCGCCAATGCGTTGTCGAAGCCGGGCGCGGCCGGCGCCTGGAAGGCGGAGATGTAGCTGACAGGCACATCGGCCGCCATCGTCGCGGTCGGGAACATGACGAAGAAATTGACGCGCATGGAGCTCCAGTCGACCTTGCGCAGACTCGTGATCCGGCCTTCGGCAAAGGCGCCGCCGACGTCGAACCGCAGGCGGTCGCCGAGCTTCAGGCCGAGCGTGCCGGCGATGCCCTCTTCGACGCTGACGGCGCCCGCTTCGTCGTCCGTCCAGCGGCCGCCGGCGAGCAGGTTGTGCGGCGGCAACGCCGTGGCGTGGCTCAGGTTGAATTCGCGGTCGACCAGGCGCCGCGCCTTCTCGTCGGCGAAATCGTCCGGCTTCACCGGCTTGTCGTTGATCGCGGTGAGCCGCCCGCGGAACATCGGATACCAGTCGTAGCGGGCGACGCCGGCGTCCGTCAAGGCCTTGCGAAACGCGTCGCCCTGCGCCGGCTGCACGTTGATGACGAAGCGGTTCGGCGCATCCTTCGGCGTTGCCTGACGCCAGCTCTGGATCAGGTCGGTGCGCAGCAGCACGAGCAGCACCAGCGCGAGCAGCCCGACGCTGAGCGCCGACACCTGCAGCACCGCGAACGCCGGGCGGGCCGCGATCTGGCGCGTCGCGAGCACCAGCCAGCGCGGCGCGCGCGACTCGGGCACGGCGCGCCGCAGCAGCGTCACCGCGGCCCACGCCAGCAGCGCGAAGACGGCGACGGCCGCGGCGAAGCCGCCGACCGCGATCAGCCCGAGCCGCAGGTCGCTCGAGACCGCGAGCAGCAGCGCCGCGAAGCCGATCGCGCCCGCCGCCAGCACCGCGACCGAGGCCGTCTTCAACCCCCCGACGTCGCGCCGAATGACCCGCAGCGGCGGCACCCGCGCGAGCTGCAGGACCGGCGGCAGACCGAAGCCGACGAGCAGCGTCAGGCCGACGCCGATTCCGAAGAGCGCAGGCCAGAGCCCCGGCGCCGGCAGCGAGGCATCGACGAGCCCCGCGAGCAGCCAGACGAAGACGTAGTGGACGGCGAAGCCGAGCAGCACGCCCGCCACGCTCGCGATCAGCCCGACGAAGCCGAACGCGAGTCCGTACTGGAGCGCGATCGTGCGCTGCGGCAGGCCGAGCACGCGCAGCATCGCGCAGTCGTCGAGATGGCGCCCGGCGAAGTCGCGCGACGCGATACCGACCGCGACGTTACCCGTGCCGCTCAATGTCATTCCGGATTG
>CAZZWY010000437.1:0-4065 GCA_964657785.1 uncultured Acetobacteraceae bacterium | reverse complement strand
AGCAGGTCAGCTTCCTCGTTCCGGCGAGCTTCGCGGCCGCATTGCTCGCCCGCGGCCGCGACGCGGCACCGATCACGACGGCCGCCTACGCCATCGTCACCGGCCAGCTGATGCTGCACCAGGCGGCGCTCACCGACCGCTTCATCGCCCAGGGCTGGAAGGAGGCGACGCATCCCCGCTACCACGTGCCGGTGCCGATCGACAACTTCATGCGCTGCTGGGGGTCGAGCGAGCCGTCGCGCACCGGCGGGCTCGACCTCGAGCGCTCCGACTGCGTGATGGACACGCGCATCTTCGTCGGCGACTACACCACCGGGGCGATCAGCGTC
Source organism: uncultured Acetobacteraceae bacterium (assembly GCA_964657785.1). Classification (GTDB taxonomy): domain Bacteria; phylum Pseudomonadota; class Gammaproteobacteria; order Burkholderiales; family Burkholderiaceae_C; genus LMDS01. The sequence continues at coordinate 3,736 of CAZZWY010000437.1, read as the reverse complement.
CGTCACGAGGCCTACGACGGCAGCAAGCTCGGCACCCTGCGCTTCGCGAACCGCTACTCGGCGAGCTTTCGCAACGAGAATTTCCTGCGCCTGAGGCCGGAATTCCAGACCCGGCCGCAGTGCCAGGAAGATTTCGTCGAGCACGATGGCCTGCCGCTGCGTGCCGTCGTCTGCCTGCGCGAATACAAGAAGCTGCCGGAGCTCTTCGACCTGTCGGTGCTCGTCGTGACGCTCGATCAGCCGCAGGCCGGCGTCGAGGGCCGCTTCGACGCCCAGGGCCTGAGCTTCGCGAACGCGCAGCGGCTCGCCCGGCACTATCTCGATGCGTACGGTCGGGTACGGTGAGGCGGGCGCCGGCGGGGAACGGCCGCCGGACGGGCCGGCCGGGGCGGTCATGACGCCGGCCGTGATCGATATCCTCGATCGGGACGGGCAGGTGCGCCAGACGGTGTCGGTCCCGGGCTGGCCCCTCTCGATCGGCCGGGCGCTCGACAACGACCTGGTGCTGACCGATCCGCACGTCGCCGCCCACCATCTCGTCGTCGAACCGGTCGAGGCGGGCCTCGAGCTGCACGTCGGCGACACCGGCAACGGCGTGCGCCTCGGCCGCGTCCGGCTGCGCCGCGGTGACCGCCATGCCTTGCCCGCGACCAGCGACGGGCCCGCCGAATTCGTGCTCGGCCGGACCCGCCTGCGCCTGCACCGACCCGGCGACCCGCTCGCCCCGGAACTGCCGCTGGTGCCGGCCGGATCGCTCACCCGTCGTGCGGCGCCCGTCGTCGGCGCGGCCCTGGCCCTGCTCGCGGTGCAGCTCTTCACGACGTACCTGGCGAGCGACCCGGACGGCTTCGGGCGCGCGGTCGGCGCCACGCTGATGACGATGCTGAGCGGCGCCGTGGTCTGGTGCGGCGCGTGGTCGCTGCTCTCGAAGACCTTCACCCGGCAGGCGCGCTTCGGCTGGCACCTGCGGGTGTTCCTCTTCGGCAGCCTGGCGCTGGTGCTGATCGGGGCGCTGCCGCCGGCCCTGGCGTTCATGTTCTCCTGGCCGGCGCTGACCGACTTCGCCTTCATCAGCACCTTCGTCGTCGGCGGCATCGCCGTCTATTTCCACCTGCTCGCCGTCGAGCCGTCGCGGCAGCGGCTGTTGCGCGCGGTGTGCGTGGTCGGCGCGCTCACGGGCATCGGCCTGACGCTCTGGCTGAACGTGGCGCGCACCGATCTCTTCGGTGACGAGCTCTACATGAGCCACCTGCTGCCGCCGGCGATGCGGCTCGCCCGGCCGGTGCCGGCGGACCGCTTCGTCGACGGCATGAGCCGCCTGAAACCGGTGCTCGACCGGAAGGCGAAGGAAGCGGACAGCGGCAGCGACGCGGGCCCGTCGGGCGGGGAGTCGGACGAATGAACGGTGAGGTGCAGCCCGTGGCGGACGCCTCGCCAACCGCCGCGGGCGAGACCGCGCCGCAGCGGACCGTCCTCGTCACCGGCGGCGGACGCGGCATCGGCGCGGCCACGAGCCTGCTCGCCGCGCGCCACGGCTGGGCGGTCGCGGTCAACTACGCCCGCGACGCCCCCTCCGCGGACGCGCTGGTCGCGCGCATCCGCGCCGCGGGCGGCACGGCGCTCGCGGTGTGCGCCGACGTCGCCGACGAGGCGCAGGTGCTGGCGATGTTCGCCCGGGTCGACGCCGAGATGCCGCCGCTCGGCGCCCTCGTCAACAACGCCGGCGTCGTCGACCGTGCCGCGCGCGTCGACGCGATGTCGGCCGCGCGCCTGCAGCGCATGTTCGCGGTCAACGTCGTCGGCAGCATGCTCTGCGCCCGCGAGGCGCTGCGGCGGCTCTCGACCCGCCACGGCGGCACCGGCGGCAGCATCGTCAACCTGTCGTCGGCGGCGGCGCGCCTGGGGTCGCCGGGGGAGTATGTCGACTACGCCGCGGCCAAGGGCGCGATCGACGTGTTCACGCTCGGCCTGGCGCGCGAGGTCGCGACCGAAGGCGTGCGGGTCAACGCAGTCCGCCCGGGCCTGATCGAGACCGACATTCACGCCTCGGGCGGCCAGTCCGACCGCCTCCAGCGGATGACGCCGCTGATCCCGATGCAGCGCGCCGGAACGAGCGAAGAGGTCGCCGAGGCGATCGTCTGGTTGCTGTCGGACGCGTCGAGCTACACCACCGGGTCGGTGCTCGACGTGACCGGCGGCCGCTGACCCCGGGAGTCTCCGGCGGCGCTCAGTCGGCGCCCTGGCAGGAGCGCGGTGCAAAGGCCTCGATCGCGGCGTCGGTGTGGCAGACCCAGACGATCCGCTTCGCCGCATCGGCCTGCGGCACGAGGTAGATCGCGCCGCCCTCGGCTTTCGAGAGTTCGGCGTCGATCTCGATCGCCCCGGTGCGCGGATCGAGATCGAGCCGGGAGACGTACCGCGGCAGCGGGGGCAGCTTGAAGCCGGCCTCGTCGAAGCCGCTCGGGATCGTTCCATGTCGGTTCACGAAGGCCGTGACCGCGGCGCGCGCGCCGGCACCGATCTTCAGCGCCTCGACGACCTTCTCGCGCTTGTCGTAGTCGGCGTAGACCGAGAGCCCGAGCCCGGCGAGCACCCCCACGACGACGAATCCGGAGCCGACCCCAGCGACCGCCGCCGCGGCGCTGCTGGTGCCGCCGCGCGCCGCCAGACGGGCGACGAACTTGCGCCGCGGCAGGCCGCGTCCGACGGTGCGGACCAAGCGGTTGCAGTGACGCAGGTAGAGCCAGTCGGCCACCAGGCACGGCAGCACCAGGTAGGCGGCGAGCAGCGTGGCGCCGAAACCGTCGAGGGTGATCTGGAACGGCCCGCTCGCCGACGCGATCAACCCGTCGCAGAGCGCGAGCAGCGGAAACGCGAGCAGGTAGACCGCCGCCCAGCCCCACATCTTGCGATAGAGCAGCCAGTAGCTGGTGGCGAGGAACGCCGGCCAGTGCCAGCCGAGGCGCCGCGCCCCCGGCCGGCTGAGCGCCTCGAAGCGACGCAGATAGCGCGCCCGATGGCGCGGGCCGATCACCACGGCCCAGGCTTCCTCGGGCGAGAGCTTCGGCGCTCGATCGGCGGACGGGGCGTCGGACCGATCCCGGTCCCGCCCGGCTCGCGCGGGGTGCCGCGCTTCAGCGACTTCGGAGCCGCTCCCCGGCCTGCCCGCCGATGCGCCGCACCGCGGGCAACGGTCGGCCGAATCGGCGCTCGAATGGCAGCAGGCGGGGCAGACCGTCATGTCGAAAACTCTGGAACTCGTTGGGCACCGCCCCGCCGAGCACCAGGCGTTCAGCGGAGAGGGTGGAAATTTCGGGTGAGGAGTTTAGGTCAGCGGCGTTCGACGATCACCGGAACAAGTTGCAGAACGCTGCGCAAGCGCTCGGCCACGTCGCGTGCGTCGTCGCGCTTGGGGTACGGTCCGGCCTGGAGCCGGAACAGCGAGGCGTCCGAGAACACCGTCAGGAGCGGCGTCACCCAGTCGACACGGGCTTCGACCTGGCGTCGCAGCGCCACCACGCCGTCGTGCTGGCGGAACGCGCCCAGCTGGACCCAGAACCCGCGCCCGGGCGGCGTCGCGGCTCGGCCCGAGGCCGCGTCGTCGATGGGTGGAGACGCTGCGATGGCGGGCGCGGCGAGCGCCGTCTCGGCAGGCGAGGCCGCCGCCACCAGCACCGGCTCGTGCTCAGCCGGCGGCGGCGGTTCGACGGACGCCGGGCCCGCGTCGGGCGTCGGC
>CAZZWY010000436.1:0-4070 GCA_964657785.1 uncultured Acetobacteraceae bacterium | reverse complement strand
CCATCCGCACGCAGGGGATCGACGCCCGGATGCGGGTGTCCTCGGTGATCGCGCCGGCGCTGTCGAGTGGCACGTTGAGGTCGGCACGGATGAAGACGCGCTGGCCCGCGACCCGGCTGGCGGCGACCAGGTCTTCGAATCGGAGGACGTTCATGCAGCGGGGGCCGGGGCGGCCGCTTGGTGGAGAGTGACCCGGATTCTAGGAGCGAGTCGACCGCTCGCCGAACCGAGACGTGCCTACCAGCCGAGGCTCAGCTTCAGCGGCACCAGCACCGCCATGCCGACGACGATCGTGCCGAGAATGCTGCGGCGCCAGAGGTACCAGGCGGTGCCGGCGGCGACGGCGTAGAGACGGGCGTCGCGCCAGGTGGCGAGCAGGTGGCCGTCGCTCATCACCACCTGCGGCACGACGACGGCCGCGATCGCCGCGAGCGGCGCGTAGCGCAGGCCGCGCCGAACCCAGTCCGGCAGCGCGAGCTCGCGGTCCGGGAAGAGGAAGAAGCAGCGCGTGACGAGCGTGACGCCGGTCAGGCCGACGATGGTCAGGAGCGTCTCCCAGGTGTCGAGGTCGCCCGTCATTGCGCGCCCTGCGGCGGCCGACCGGACCGGATCGAGAGGCGCCGGGCCGCGTCGCTGCCGCCGTCGATCATCAGCCCGACGCAGACGGCGGCGGCGATCGCCACGACGACGTAGAGATGAAACGGCATCGAGAACGCGGCGACGGCCGCACCCGCCGCCACCAGCGCCGCGAGCGCCGTCGCCTTGCCCGACAGCAGCGAGTAGGCCAGTCCCAGCAGGGCCAGCGTGCCGGCGAAGCCCAGGCCCCAGTCGGTCGGCACCACGTCGGCGAGCGCGATCCCGAGCAACGACGGAATCTGCCACGTCACCCAGCTCGCGACCGCCGTGCCGACGAAGTACTCGATCTGGCCGACGCCGGCCTCGGGCTGGTCGAAGCGCTTCATGAAGAGCACGTAGTTGAGATCGGCGCAGAAGTAGCCGAGAGCGAGCCGCTGGTACCGGGGAAAGCGGCCGAAGAAGGCGCGCCACTGGACCGAGAAGATCACGAAGCGCAGGTTCACGCACACGCCGGTCACGAGGATCACCCAGATCGGCGCGTGCAGCATCATGAGCGGCACGACCGCGAGCTGCACGCTGCCCGCATAGACGAGCAGCGTCATCGCGAGCGCGAGCGCGACGGACATGCCGGCCTTGACCATCGCCACGCCCGTCACGAGGCCCCAGGCGGCGATGCCGAGCGAGATGGGTGCCATCTCGAAGAGCCCGCGGCGGAACTGCGGGTGAAGGATCGTGGCGCGGATCGACTGCATACGGGGATTGTCGCCGCGCGCCGCGAGCGGCTGGCGGCGCGGCCCAATCGCTCAGGACGCGTGGTTCTTCGCCGCGTTGTGCGTCGCTTTCGAGCCGACGGCGGCTTCGACGTCGGTCTTGCCGGCGGCGTCGGCGTCGCCGCTGTCGTCGGCCGCCACGGGTTTGGCGGCGGGCAGCCCGGTCGCGATCGTCGGCGTCACCGCATCGATCTTGTTTTCGCGCATGTAGTCATTCATGTCACGCCAGCCGGCGAAGACCGCCGCCTTGTCGGCTTTCTTGTAGAGCGCGTAGCAGTCCTCGATCGCCCGGCCGGCGTGGCGGCAGGCACCGCCGATCGCACGGCCTTCGGCGTCCTTGGCGGCCGCGACCTTCTCGGGCGATTCGATCCCGAGCAGGCCGCCGACCTGGTCGCAGCCGCCGAGCAGCAGGGCGGCGCCGGCGAGGCAGAGAGGGCGGACGAAGCGGTGCATGGGCGGCGAGGGGCGTTCCCGCTGGATATCGGCCGCCGGCAGCGCCGCTTGAGCGCGGACGCGCCGCCGAACCCGGCCGCTCGCGCCGCGATCAGGCCTGGGCCGCCTCCCGCACGCTCCAGCCGGCGGGCATCAGCGTCGCGTTCGCGGCGAGCTGGTCGCGCAGTCGCACCATGCTCTGCGGCTCGCTCAGGAGGTGCATCCTGTCGACCGGCGGCAGGTTCTCGGCGTCCTGGGCGACCAGCACGCGCTGCACCATCAGCCGCCGCGCCTTGCCGCGGCTGCCCCACGACGTGTTGCGCGGGCCCATCGCCGCGCGAACCACTTCGAAGAGCCACGGGTTGGTGACGATGTCGTTCCAGAGCGTCGGCCCGCCGTCCGACTGCTTGGCGTAGGCCCAGGCCTGGCGGAGCACGGCGGGTGCCCAGATCTCCTCGGGCACCAGCAGCAGCTTCCAGTCGCGGATGCGCTCGCCGAGGTCGGCCCGGCTGGTCCAGACGACGATCGGCATCGCCAGCAGGAGCGGCAGGCCCACCGGCAGCAGCCAGAGCACGGCGCGCGGCTCGATCGCGTACGCGGCCGACGCGAGCGCCAGGATCACCGCGGCGACGGGGCCGAGGCGGCGCGCGGCGTCGCTCCACGGAACGTCGTTCGCCTCCCGCGGCGGCGATTTCCAGTCGAGCTTGAGGCCGGTGAGGGCGACGACGACGAAGAGCGAGTGCGCGATCATCCGGATCGGCGCGAGCAGCACCGAAAGGCCTCCCTCGACCAGGGCGCCCCGCACCAGCGCCGCGGTGCCGCCGTAGGCGCGCTGCTCGCCCTTGAGCACGATGGTCGCGACGCCGAGGGCGCGCGGCATCACCAGCATTACGACCGTGCCGGCCCAAAGGCCGAGCATCTCGAGCGGCAGCATGCCGCCTTGCATCGCGCCGGTATGCGCGCCGAAGAGCCAGAGGCCCATGCCGAGCAGCACGTAGGCGAACCAGAGCGGCGCCGACAGATAGGCGAACGCCCCGGTCAGCAGCATCGCGCGGTGCACGCCGTGCAGGCCCGGCTCGGTGATGAGGCGGGCGTTCTGCAGGTTGCCCTGGCACCAGCGACGGTCCCGATTGAGTTCTTCGATCAGGTTCGGCGGCTGCTGTTCATAGCTGCCGGCGAGGTCGGAGACGAGCCAGACATGGAAACCGGCGCGCCGCATCAGCGCGGCCTCGACGAAGTCGTGCGACATGATCTCGCCGGACAGGCCACCCCGGCCGGCGAGCGGCGCGAGCGCGCAGTGGGCGATGAACGGCGCGACGCGGATGATCGCGTTGTGGCCCCAGTAGTGGGATTCGCCGAGCTGCCAGTACTGCATGCCGGCGCTGAAGAGCCGGCCGGCGACCCGGCCGGCGAACTGCTGCGCCCGGGCGTGCACCGTCGTGAGGCCGCTCGCCTGCGGCGCCGTCTGGATGATGCCGGCGGTCGGGTTCGCTTCCATCAGCTTGACCAGCGTTGTCATGCAGTCGCCGCTCATCACGCTGTCGGCGTCGAAGACGATCATGTAGCGGTAGTCACGGCCCCAGCGGCGGCAGAAGTCGGCGACGTTGCCCGACTTGCGCTTGGTGTGGCGCTGGCGCCAGCGGTAGAAGATCCGCGGCGCCTTCGGTCCGGCCGACGCCATGGTTTCCCGCAGGTCCGCCCAGGCCGCCAGTTCGGCCGCGCGCAGCGCCGGGTCGCTCGTGTCCGACAGCACGTAGAGATCGAAGAGATCGGCCTTGTCGGTGGCGACCAGCGATTCGCAGGTCGCGCGCAAGCCGGCGAACACCGTCGACACCTGTTCGTTGCAGATCGGCATGATGATCGCCGTGCGGGCGGCGGCGTCGATCGGGTCGTTCGCGACCGACTTGGCCGAGAGCGCATGCGGATCGCCCCGCAGCTGCACCCAGAAGCCCATCAGCGCCGTGAAGAAGCCGGCGGCGACCCAGGCGAACAGGAACCCGAAGAGGCCGATCTGCGCCATACGCAGCGCCGGGCTGTCGAACGGCGGCAGCACATGCGCGACCAGCGCCGTGGCACCGACCGCCGACGACGCGATCAGCGCGAGCAGCACTCGACGACGCCGCACGGCGGCTTCTTCCCAGGCGAGCAGCGGGCGATCGGCCACGTGCGCAGCCCGGTGGCGGCCACGCAGCGCATCGACCGCCCCGGCGACGAAGCCGCGCCAGGGCGTCGCGACCATCGAGCTGCGATGGATCGGCGGCGCGCTCGGTCCCGGGCCGGCGGCGGTGGCCG
>CAZZWY010000435.1:0-4106 GCA_964657785.1 uncultured Acetobacteraceae bacterium | reverse complement strand
CCGCCGCCACCACCCCCCGCGTGGTGCCGCATGCCGCCGCGGCTGGCGCCTTCGCCGATCACCATCCGGCCGAGCACGATCGGCTCGGGCTTCTCGTTCGCGAGCGGGGCAAAACCTTCGATCACTTCCTTCGGGATCTCGCGCTTGATCAGCCGCTCGATGTCGCGCAGGAAACCGTTCTCGTCGACGCAGACGAGCGACACCGCCTCGCCCTGGGCGCCGGCCCGGCCGGTGCGGCCGATGCGGTGGACGTAGTCCTCCGGCACGTTCGGCAGCTCGTAGTTGACGACGTGCGGCAGCATGTCGATGTCGATGCCGCGCGCGGCGATGTCGGTCGCGACCAGCACCGTCAGCTCGCCCTTCTTGAAGTCGGCCAGCGCCTTGGTGCGCGCGGTCTGGCTCTTGTTGCCGTGGATCGCCATCGCGCTGATGCCGGCGTGGAGGAGGTGCTCGACGAGGCGGTTGGCACCGTGCTTCATGCGCGTGAAGACGAGCACCTGCTCCCAGTCGTTTTCCTTGATGAGGTGGATCAGCAGGTCCTTCTTCATCTCGCGACCGACCGGGTGCACCTTCTGCGCGATCATGTCGTTGGTCTGGTTGCGGCGGGCAACCTCGATCAGCACCGGCTTGTTCAGCAGCCGGTCGGCGAGCGCCTTGATCTCGTCGCTGAAGGTCGCGGAGAAGAGGAGGCTCTGCTTTTGCTGCGGCAGCACCGCGAGCACCTTCTTGATGTCGTGGATGAAGCCCATGTCGAGCATGCGGTCGGCCTCGTCCAGCACGAAGATCTCGATGTGCGAGAGGTCGAGCGTGCGCTGCTGGTGGTGGTCGAGCAGGCGCCCCGGCGTGGCGACGAGGATGTCGACACCGCGCTTCAACTTGTCGATCTGCGGCTGCATGCCGACGCCGCCGAACATCACCATCGAGCTGAGCTTGCTGTACTTGCCGTACGTGCGCACGCTTTCCTCGACCTGGGCGGCGAGTTCGCGGGTGGGGGTGAGGATGAGGGCGCGGATCGGCAGACGCCCTCGGGCGTCGCGCACCGCGGGCTTTTCCATCAGGCGGTGCAGCAGCGGCAGCGTGAAGCCGGCGGTCTTGCCGGTGCCGGTCTGGGCGCCGCCCATCAGGTCGGCGCCGGAGAGCACGGTCGGGATGGCCTGTGCCTGGATCGGCGTCGGGGTGGTATAGCCGTATTCCTGAACGGCACGCAACAAGGGCTCGGCGAGGCCGAGAGATTCAAAGGACATGGGATTCCAACGAAGGATCGGCCTGTCGCGTCGGAGTGAGCGCCAGTCGCAGGCAGAAGGGGCGGGCAAGCCGCGGCAGCGATCTGCGCAGGCTCAGTCGAGTGACTTCGACGCGGTGACTGGTGCGCACGCCGATCAGGGATTCTACCTAATCAGCACCGCGCCGTCGGCGAATATGCCCTGTTTCTGCCTGATCGTCTTTCTCTACCCGAAGATCATCGATGGTCGAGTGCGGGATCGTGCCCGCACAATGGCAATCGAAGGACGCGCTCCCCGTTTCGCCTCGTCCCCCGCCCCACCCCATGGCCGCCTCCCGCTTCCTGCCCGACCACTTCACGTTGCTGCTGATCGCGACGGTCGTCACCGCGAGCGTCCTGCCGTGCAGCGGGCAGGTGGCGGTCGTGTTCGGCGGGGTCACCAACCTCGCGATCGGATTGCTGTTCTTCCTGCACGGCGCCAAGCTTTCGCGCGAGGCGGTCGTGGCCGGCATCACGCACTGGCGGCTGCACCTGCTGATCTTCGCCTGCACCTTCGTGATGTTCCCGCTGCTCGGGCTGGCCCTGAAGCCGCTGCTGACGCCGCCGCTCTACGCCGGCCTGCTGTTTCTCTGCGTGCTGCCGGCCACGGTGCAGTCGGCGATCGCGTTCACGTCGATGGCGCGGGGCAACGTGCCGGCCGCCGTCTGCAGCGCGTCGGGTTCGAGCCTGATCGGCATCTTCCTCACGCCGGTGCTCGCCGGGCTCGTGCTCTCGCTGCATTCGGGCACGGCGTCGTTGGACGCGGTCCGCGCGATCGTGCTGCAACTGCTGCTGCCCTTCGTCGCCGGCCAGATCGCCCGGCGCTGGATCGCCGGCTGGGTCGAGCGCCACAAACGAGTGCTCGCGATGACCGACCGCAGCTCGATCCTGCTCGTGGTCTACACCGCGTTCAGCGAGGCGGTGATCGAGGGCCTCTGGCACCAGATCCCGCTGCAGGCGCTCGGCGCGCTGGTCATCGCCTGCGGCGTGCTGCTCGCGCTCGCCCTCGTGATCACGACGCAGCTCGCGCGGCGCCTCGGTTTCAGCCGCGAGGACGAGATCACGATCGTCTTCTGCGGCTCGAAGAAGAGCCTGGCGAGCGGCATTCCGATGGCGCGGGTGCTGTTCGCGAGCCACGCGGTCGGCGCGGTCGTGCTGCCGCTGATGCTGTTCCACCAGATGCAGCTGATGGTCTGCGCGGTGCTCGCGCAACGTTATGCGAGGCGGGCGCCCGAGCCGATGTCGGCACCGCTCGCCGCCGAATCCTCGGCCGATTGATCATCACACCATGCCGTCGACCCCAACGCTCCCGACCCGCCGGCGCTTCCTCGGCACCACCGCGGCGCTGCTCGCACCGCTCGCCGCCGCGGCCCAGCCCGCGTCGGCACCCGGCTCCGGCGCGTCGCGCCTGATCCTGCTGGGCACCGGGGGCGGCCCGACGCCCAAGCCGAACCGCTCGGCGCCGGCGCAGGTGATCGTCGTCAACGGCACGAGCTACGTCGTCGACTGCGGCAACGGCGTCGCCCGCCAGATGGTGCTGGCCAGGCTCAAGCTGGCCTCGATCCGCAACGTCTTCCTGACCCACCAGCACTCGGACCACAACGCCGACTACGGCAACCTGCTGCTGCTTGCCTGGGGCACCGACCTCGCGCACCGCGTCGACACCTGGGGCCCGCCGCCGCTCGTGGAGATGACGCGGCTCTTCCTGGCGCTCAACGATTTCGACATCCGCACCCGCATCGCCGACGAAGGCCGGCCGCGGTTGCAGGAGCTGATCGTTCCGCACGAGATCAGCGAGGGCGGCGTCGTGATGCAGGACGACAACGTCAAGGTCACGGCCGCCCTCGTCGAGCACCCGCCGGTCGTCCCCGCCTTCGCCTATCGCTTCGACTGCCCCGACCGCTCGATCGTGATCTCGGGCGACACCCGGCCGTCGGCGAATCTCGTCAGATTAGCCAAGGGCGCCGACGTGCTGGTCCACGAGGTCATGCACCTGCCGTCGGTCGACGCGCTCGTCGCCGCCGAGAACAACGCAAAGACCTTGCGCGAGCACCTGCTCGCCGCCCACAGCACGACCGAGCAGGTCGGGCGCCTCGCGACCGAGGCCGGCGTGAAGACGCTGGTGCTGTCGCACTTCGTGCCGGGCGGCTACCCGTTCCTCAAGGACGAAACCTGGGCCGACGCCGTGCGGCCGTATTTTTCCGGCAATCTGATCGTCGGGCGCGATCTGCTGGAAATCTGATTCGCGGCCGCGGCGCCGGGGCAGAGGGGCGACAATGTCCGGTTGGGCGCCACGTGCCCGCGTTCGAACCCGCTACCCAGGACTCCCATGGCCCAATACGTCTTCACCATGAACCGCGTCGGCAAGATCGTGCCGCCGAAGCGCCAGATCCTCAAGGACGTCTCCCTCAGCTTCTTCCCCGGCGCCAAGATCGGCGTGCTCGGGCTGAACGGCTCGGGCAAGTCGACCTTGCTGAAGATCATGGCCGGCCTCGACAAGGACATCGAGGGCGAAGCCACCGCGATGCCGAACCTGAAGATCGGCTACCTGCCGCAGGAACCGGTGATGGACCCGACGCAGACCGTGCGCCAGGCGGTCGAGGAAGGCATCGGCGGCGCGCTCGCGGCGAAGAAGCGCCTCGACGAGGTCTACGCCGAATACGCCGAGCCCGATGCCGACTTCGACAAGCTCGCCGCCGAGCAGGCCGAGCTCGAAGCGATCATCGCGACGAGCGGCAGCGACAACACCGACCTGCAGCTCGAGATCGCCGCCGACGCGCTGCGCCTCGCGCCCTGGGACGCCGAGATCGGCAAGCTCTCGGGCGGCGAGAAGCGCCGCGTCGCG
>CAZZWY010000434.1:0-4109 GCA_964657785.1 uncultured Acetobacteraceae bacterium | reverse complement strand
CGCTTGCTATACTCCCGCGCCCCGGAGAGATGGATGAGTGGTTTAAGTCGCACGCCTGGAAAGCGTGTGTAGGTTCATAGCCTACCCGGGGTTCGAATCCCCGTCTCTCCGCCAAGCAGTCTTGCTCTCCGACCGGAGAGCGCGCGCCGTCAACGACGGGCCTGGATTTGGCGCAGCTCAAGGCCGCGGGTCTCGATTCCGTCGAGACGGCTTGCATCGAGCGCGCTCGTACGCCTCGGTCCTGTTCTGGCTCACGGACACGGCGGCGGCGTCGACGCATACTCGACCGCACACGCCCCTGCTCGCTTAAGTCGCACCGCCGCGGATTTATGTCGCATCGGATGGTCGTACCGTGGCGGCCGCGTCGATCGACTTGATGGCGGGCGTCTTCGATTGGTCAATTGCACCACGCAATGACCGGCACCGGGGCCATATCGCTCTCTACCGCGTCGGCGATCCCAGGCAACGTCGTGAGCCCCGAGGCGATGGAAGAATTCGCGTGGGACGTCCGTCGGGTCGCCTGATCGTCGGAGCCGAGGCGATCGAACTGATGGTTCCTGGGTCGTCACGAAGGCGCGATGAGCCGGTCCGCGAGGCGCCTGATGGAAGGCTTCGTATACGTGCCTCGCTAACGTCAAGGCTCAAGAAAGATCGAATGTCGTGCGTCGAGCAACGAATCGATAGCGCGCACATGGGCGAACACGATAAGCGCCGGCTTCCGATTGATGCCGAACCGACCGACGGTGCTGATCGGTGCATAAGTCGTTGATTTATTGCATAAAAAGCTGCAATTCTCTTCCCTTGCGGTCTCCGAAAGTCGTCAGGGAGGGATCCGAATGCCCCCGATCAGAAGCGCCTCTTGAAACCGTTTTTCGAGACCTTATTTCCTGCGTCGAGCCGGCAGGAGCGGGTCGCCAGCCGGTGTCTTAAACCATCGGAGGACAACCATGTATGCATCCATGCTCAATCAACCGAACGGTGTTTTCAGTCAGTTCGATCGTCTTCGGCGCGAGATCGATGAAGTGTTCGGTCTCTCCGCGCTGCCTGGCAGCATCCGCTCCGTCACCCAGGGCACGCTGCCAGCGCTCAACGTCGGACGTACGCCGACCAGCGTCGAGGTCTATGCGTTCGCGCCCGGACTGGACGCCTCGAAGATCGACGTCACTCTGGATCGGGGCGTCCTGCGCATCGCGGGAGAGCGGGCGTCTGGCATTCCCGTCGACGATGCAAAGGTTCAGGTCTATGTCCGGGAACGCAGTGCGGGGACCTTCACTCGCACCATCTCCCTCCCGGACGACGTGGACCCAGCCAAAGTGACCGCAAGCTATCGGGACGGTATTTTGCGCATCAGCATCGCCAGACGCGAATCGGCACAACCCACGCGCATCACCGTGCACTGAGAACAACGCATCAGGAGCAATGATCATGAGCGAAAACAAGCAAGTCACGACTTCGACTTCTCAATCGGTCTCCCCCGCCGCCACGTCCGGGCCGGACCAGCAACGGGCGGTGTTGCCGGCCGTCGACGTGTTCGAAGACGCCGATGGCATCACGTTGCTGGCCGACATGCCGGGGGTGCCGAAGGAACATCTGGAACTGAAGATCGACGGCGAGGCCCTTTTGATCGAAGGCGGCGTACAACCACAGACGCCGGAGGGGCTGGAACCCGTCTATGCGGAGGTTCGCGTTCCGCGCTACCGTCGAAGCTTCATGCTGAGCCGTGAACTGGACACGACGAGAATCGAAGCGAACCTCAAGGACGGCACGCTGATGCTGCGCATTCCCAAACAGGCCCATGCACAGCCCCGCCGGATCTCGGTGACGACGGGCTGACGAACGTCGATAGCGGGCCGAAACTGGCGCGGGCACCATTGCTTCGCGCCAGTCAATTTTTCCGGAGCGACAGCCCTTCGTAACATCCAATTCAATCGAGTTTCCCGGAAATAATTGACGAGTCATGACTCGAACGTAATTAAAGCGGCATTGGGTGACGAATCACCCGAACATTTCTTGAGCGCAAATCATTTTCGGCCATTTCACGTAAGGAGCAGCCATGAGAGTGAGGGTCTGGATTCAGGGTGCGGAGGGACCTTTCAGAGACTTCGAATTGGCCGATGCACCCCGCGTCGGCGAATGCATCAGCATCTCGGCGGCAGGTCGCCTGGAAGAGGGCCTCGTCACCAGCGTGACCTGGCAACTTCTCGGAATCCAGTCGTCCACCCACGATTTATTGCTCGGCGTCGAGCCCGTCGGTTCGGTCACGCTGATCCACGTCATTTGCCAACCGATGAACCATGTCGATGCCGGGGACGCTCCAGTCGGTTTGTCCGAGGAGGCTGGCGCCACATGACGTGTGCTCACTCGTCCCGCAGTTGGCGGGATGACACTGCCGCCGGATCCAACGTCACGCAGGCGTTACCGGTGCCCCAGGTAGTGAACAGACTCGCGGCTCGCGTACTCCCGATGACGGACGTGCGCCAGCCGGACCTTGGCTTCGCCACAGGCTGCACAATCCGCGCAACTTGCTTTTTCATAGCCTGCGCTACCGCGGAATGAGTAGCGCCAACAGGTGCGTCCACTCGCCCGCTCGACTCCCATGGATAGCCACTTTCGACGGCAGGCGTTCTGGCTGCAGCCGCAGCGCGTAGGTGATGACGTTTCGCCATACCGAATATTGAAGCGGCCCGCCTTGGCGAGCTGTTCGGCCATTCCGTCGCTCATTGCGGCTTCCCGAGATCGAGACCTCAGCGCCGACACGCAGACGGCGTAGACGAGTACGAGGGCCCTATCCGTCCGGTGCACTTGGCGGAGGCTGGACGAGAGGGTAAGTGCTGCTGTCGTCAAGCCTGCGCGATCGGCATCTCTGCCCAAATAGTCGTGTACCGCGACGTTCAACGGTCCTGCTTCGTCGAGCGACGGTCTGGGGCGATTAAGATAGCCGCGTTGCCACGCAAGCGACGCGAAGAACGAAGAGCGACGAGCCGTTGGCGCTTCGATCCATGAGAGTAGCCGATGCCCACCCCTCCGTTGAAGCGCTGTGCCATGCGCTGGCTCCTGCTTCTGGTTGCCGCCGGCACCCTTGTTCCCCGGTGCGACGCCGCCGACGTCTGGCCTGCTCACTCGGTACGAATCATCGTGCCTTTCGTCGCCGGCGGACCAACCGACACGCAGGCGCGATGGGCGGCGCAGCAGCTCACGATCGCGCTCGGTCAGACCTTCATCGTCGAGAATCGCGGTGCGGCCGGCGGGACCCCCGGCACGCTGTTCGTCGCGAAGAGCGCGCCCGACGGCTACGTGCTACTCGCGGCCAACCCCGGGCCGTTGACCGTCGGCCCGCAACTGCGAGCGACGGGTTACTCGCTGAAGGACTTGGCCCCGATCGTGCTCATCGCCCGCTCGCCGAGCTGCGTCGCGGTGCGTGCGTCGCTGCCGCCGAAAGACTTCCGGCAGTTGGTCGCGCTCGCGAAGAGCGAGCCGGGTCGCCTGAGCTACGGCAGTCCCGGAATTGGAACCGTCGGTCACCTGACGACCGAACTCATCGCGAGCCGTGCCGACATCAAGATCAATCACGTTCCCTATCGCGGCGCTGCGCAGGTCACGACCGACCTGATCGGCGGCACGCTCGACATGAGCGTGATGCAGGTCGGCACCTGTGCGCCGCTCGTCAAGAAGGGGTCGGTGCGCGCACTGGCCGTCACGTCGCTCGTGCGCTCGCCGCTCTTGCCCGGCGTGCCGACGTTGGCGGAGTCGGGCCTTGCCGACTTCGACACCAGTAACTGGAACGGGCTGATGGCGCCGGCTGGCACGCCACCCGAGATCCTGCAGAAGATCGCCGACGTCATCGCGCGGCAGTTGAAGACGGGTGAGGCGCGCGATTGGCTCGGTACGCAGGGCTTCGTGCCGTCTGGCGAGACGCTCGGCGTCTTCGGCGCGTTTCTCGACGACGAGACGCGACGCTGGGGCGCAATCATCAAGTCCGCCGGCATCCACGAGGAGTGACGACATGACGAATGAACCGACGCACGGCGCCGGAAGCGGTGGCGTGGGTGCGTCGGCCCCCGTCGCCGGAAAGAAGGACGCCGCTTATTTTCAATACTTCCCCGGCAATT
>CAZZWY010000433.1:0-4110 GCA_964657785.1 uncultured Acetobacteraceae bacterium | reverse complement strand
GAGACGAAGATGAAGACGGTGAAGCGGCGCGCCACCGGCTCGGCCCAGACCTGCGCGACCGCTTCCCGAAAACCGTGCTTCGCGCGCGCCGGCGCGGCCGCGGTGCCCGGCACGGCGCCGTGGCCCTCGAGACGGAACGTCGCGAGCCAGGTGAGCGTCATCGCGATCGCGGAGACGGCGCCGCAGACCGCGATCAACCGTGCCGGCGAATACGGATCGAGCAGCCGGCCGGCGACGCCGGCGGTGACGGCGAAGCCGAGGATCATCATCAGCCAGACGACGGTCGCCGCACCGGCGCGGCGCTTTTCCTCGACGCGCTTGGCGAGCAGCACCAGCAGCGACGTGCCGGAGGCGCTCACGCCGAGGCCGATCATGAGGAAGGCGACGAGCGCGAGAGCGATGCCGCCCGCCCGGTTCGAGCCCATCAACGCCGTGGCGCCGGCCGCGAGCGCGCCGCCGGCCGCCAGCACCGCCATGCCGCCGAGGATCCACGGCGTGCGCCGCCCGCCGACGTCCGAGCCATGACCCATGCGCGGCCGGGCCACCTGAACCAGGTAGTGCAGCGCGACGAGCAGGCCCGGCAGCAGCGCCGGCAGACCGAGCTCGACGACTATCACCCGGTTGAGGGTGGAGGTCGTCATCACGACCACCGCGCCGAGCGAAGCCTGCACCAGACCGAGCCGGGCGACCGCGAGCCAGCCGAAGTTCGTCGCCGGGGCCGGCCCCCGCGTCGACGAACCCGCGTCGCGCTGGGCGATCACGCTGCCGACCTCAAGGCGAACGCGCTCACCATCATCCCGGCGACGAAGAGCGGCACGCCGAAACCGCTGTACCAGACGGCGCGTTCGGTCGGCTGCTGCAGGAAGCGGCGCATCAGCACGATCTGCAGTCCGATGAGCGCGACCACCGCGAGCGCATGCCCGGGCTGCGACCAGGCCAGCAACAGGGCGACCACGCAGCATTGGGGCAGCAGCATGACCGCGCACGCCGTGCGGGCGGCCCCCCCCACGCCGAGGCGCACCGGCAGCGAGCCGATGCCCATCGCCCGATCGCCCTCGACCGACTTGAAATCGTTGAGCGTCATGATGCCGTGCGCCGAGACGCTGTAGAGCAGCGCCAGCGCCAGCGAGCGCAGCTCCGGCATCGCGCCGCCGGCCATGACGGCGGCGCCGGTGACCCAGGCGAGGCCTTCGTAGCACAGGCCGCAGGCGGCGTTGCCCCACCAGCCGTTCTGCTTCAGCCGCAGCGGCGGCGCGCTGTAGGCCCAGGCGAGGAGCAGGCCGACGACCCCGGCCGCGAAGCCCCAGGGCCCGAGCGCCGACGCCACGGCGAGCGACAGCGCGGTCCAGAGCCAGGCGATGTAGAGCCCCCAGCGACCCGGCATGCGACCCGACGGAATCGGCCGCTGCGGCTCGTTGATCGCGTCGACGTGCCGATCGAACCAGTCGTTGACCGCCTGGCTGCTCGCACAGACGAGCGGGCCGGCCAACAGGATGCCGACGACGATGATCGGCCAGCGCCCCTGCGCCGAGACGCCGGAGGCCACGACGCCGCACGCAAACGCCCACATCGGCGGAAACCAGGTGATCGGCTTGAGCAGCTCGGCGACAGTGGAGAGCGCGGGTCTGACCATGGGCCTAATATTGCACTTGACACTCTCCGCGTCAACCTGGATTTACACTTCTGTTTGACAATCGCAGTGGATGCCGGGACGGCTCCCGCGCGCTACTCGTCGGTCGGCGAGCCCGTGAGATCGCCGATGTTGAAGCGGCGCAGCTTGACGTAGAGACTTTGCCGGGAGAGCCCCAGCATTTCCGCGGCGGAGGCGCGGTTGTCGTGGGTCAGTTCGAGCGCCGCTTCGATGCAGAGCTGCTCGATCAGGTCGGTCGTGTCGCGAACGATGTCCTTGAGCGGCACCCGGCCCACGAGTTCGGTCATCTGGCCTACCGAGCGCGGAACGTCACGGCCGCCCGGGCGCGGCTCGCTGTTGAGGCGCCGGCTGACGTCCCGGATCGTGAAGCCGAGACACGGCTGCTCGCCGCTCGTCACCGCGACTCCCGAGATTTCGACTTCGGTGATCGCCCCGTACTCGCCGCGCATCACCGTCGCGAAGAGACGCACCGCGCCGCGCTGCCGCAGGTTGGTGACGAGGACGTTCAGATCGACCCCGGTGCGCCCGAGCCATTGCTCGAGCGACTGGCCGCGCACCTGCGCTTGCGCGGAAAGCTGCGCCAACTCGACGAAGGCCCGGTTCGCGGTCAGTATCCTGCCGTCGAGATCGGTGACGACGAACGCGTCGGGGGCCGCTTCGAGCAGCTTCAGCAGCGCTTCCTCGCCGGCGGGCGCCGTTTCGCGGGTGGCCGCGCTGTCCGGCGAGGCCCTCACCAGCAGATGCACCGTCTTCTCCTGACGGAACGACGACACCGAGATGCGCAGGTCTTCCCCCAGGCTCGCCAGATGCGTCGTGGTCGATTCGGCGCGGCCGGTGGCGGCGACACGCCCGAGCAGCGCCCGGAGCTCCGCGCCCTGCGACGCGTCGAAGCTGTCGCAGATCTGCCAGCCCGGTCGCGCCTCGACCCCGAACAGCGAAACCGCCGCCGGATTCGCTTCCTCGAGCTTGGCGTTCGACCCGTCGACGACGAGCACCGCCTCCGACGCGACCTGGAACAGCGATCGATAGCGCGTTTCCATGTGGCGCAGGCGCCAGTAGTCGCGCTCCATGGCCTGCTGCGCGCTCACCAGCCGCTGCTGCAACGCGGCGTTGGCCCGCAGGTCGCGACCGAACACGACCGAGCGGCCGATCGCCGCGCCCTGCGGTGCCGGCGGCAGCGCCACCGCGGCATAGGACAGCGGCAGGTCGGCACCTTCGGCCGACGGGTGATTGATGTGACGCCAGCGCGGCGCGGCGCTGCCCCGCGAATCCTTCAGCATCGCCTCGACCTTCGGGCGGCTCTCGATCGTCACGGTATCGGCCCAGGGCTTGCCCAGCCAGTCGTAGTAGCCCTCGCGGAGCAGGTCCTCGCTGCCGAAAGCCAGGTCGCGAATGACGCCGGCGTCGTCGATGATCATCGTCACGTCGGCAGCTGCGGCGATCAGCCGGCCCGCCACTTCGGCTCCGAGGTCGCCCAGCGTGCGGACGGGCGCCTCGAACTCTCTCATGAACCTTCCCGGTCATCGGCCTCGAGCGGACCGAACGTCGTCGACATCACGAACGCCGGCGTCGGCCCGGAGCTTCCGGAGATAGCTGCTCTGCGCACTTGCATACCGCTTTCGTTTCCTGCCTGTGTCGCGACCCTGATCTCCCCGCACCGGCGGAAAAGATCAGCGGCCCGTTCCGGGGGACGCGGCCCGTGCGGCGTCACGCGCAATCAGGAGCTCGGCCATTACCGGGGCTTCCCGCCCGTCGATCGTCATGCCGTCGGCGCCGACGAGCGACACGTACTCCGGGTGCTCGCCGAACAGCGGCCCGCCGACGACGACCGCGATCTCCCGGTTGCAACTCGCCTCGCGCACGCCGCGAATCGTCTCGGCGAGCGCCTGCACGTGGATCGCCGCACCGAGCGAAAATCCGATCACGTCGAACCATTCGGCGGCGACGAGCGTCGGTGCGTCGGCACCCACCGCCCAGGCGTCGCCGCTCACGTCCCAGCGCGCGTGGCGAAAGAATTCGGCGACCATCGAGAGCCCGAAGGTGTGCTGCTCGCCGGGGCTCGGCAGCAACAGCACGCGGCGGCCGTCGAGCGGATGGTCGACGGTACGGCCGAAGGCGGGGCTCAGCTCGCGCAACACCCGCTGCAGGCGACCGAGACCGACCGTCACATCGGTGAAATCGCAGAGATCCTCGGCCCACAGCTCGCCCAGCAAGCGGGCGGTGGGGGCCAGCAGGTGCAGGTAGAGGTCCTCGACCGGCACACCACGGCGGCGGTAGGCCTGCAGCGACTCGAGGGCGAGATCTTCGTCCTGCGCGAGCACCAGCTTGGCGAAGTGCTCGACGTCGGCCGCGACGATCGGCTGGGCCGGCGCGCCGACGCCGACGTTGGGCTCGATCGGCGGGCGGTGCGCGAGCATCAGGCGCGGGATGATTTCCAGCTCGATCGTCCGGGCGAGCTG
>CAZZWY010000432.1:0-4112 GCA_964657785.1 uncultured Acetobacteraceae bacterium | reverse complement strand
CGCGCGACGCTGTGCAGCAGGTCGTCGCGCAGTTCGGCGACGAGCTGCTTCAATTCGGCGCGCGAGAGGCGGCGCACGTCCGCCGGGCTGAGGATGGTGTCGAGGATCGGATGCTGCATGGCCATGTCGTCTCTCAGCTGTCGCGTTCGACCACCTTGTCGGCCAGCAGCCCGAGCCAGCTCGCGTCGGCCAGGCCGCTGCGCGACAGCGCGGCCTGCGCCTTGCCGTGCAGCTCGCGGGCATGCCGACGCGCCGCCTCCAGGCCGAGAACGGTCACGTAGGTGGGTTTGTTGTGCTCGATATCCTTGCCGGCGGTCTTGCCGAGGGTGTCCGACCCCTGGGTGACGTCGAGGATGTCGTCGACCACCTGGAAGGCCAGGCCGATCGCATCGCCGTACGCCGCCAGGGCGTCCCACTGAAGCGGCTCGACCGTGCCGCAGGCCGCCCCCATCAACACGCTGGTGCGCAGCAGCGCGCCGGTCTTCCTGTGGTGCATGTCGCGCAGCTCGCGCTCGCCGAGCGGCTGGCCGATGCTCGCGAGATCGATCGCCTGCCCGCCCGCCATGCCGGCCTGGCCCGCCGCACGGGCGAGCAGCGAACAGAGGCGCGCCTGCAGGGCCGCCGGCATCGCGGCTCGGGTCGACGCGGCCGCCATCGGCGGCTCCGGCGTCAGCACTTCGAACGCCAGGGCCTGCATCGCATCGCCGGCGAGCATCGCCTGGGCCTGGCCGAAGCGCACGTGTACCGTCGGCTTGCCGCGCCGCAGGACATCGTTGTCCATGCACGGCATGTCGTCGTGGATCAGCGAATAGGCGTGGATCAGCTCGACCGCACACGCCGCGCGCATCGCGGCCTCCCGATCGCCGCGGACCGACTCGGCCGCGGCGAGCACCAGCAGCGGTCGCAGGCGCTTGCCGCCGTCGAGCACGCCGTAGCGCATCGCGGTGCCGAGGCCGGCGGGTGCGTCCGCAGGGACCCAGGCTTCGAGCGCGGTCTCGACCGCCGCGACTTCGGCGCGCATCCAGGCGTCGAATTCGGCTCGCCTCATTCGCCGGCCCAGGGCTTCAACTGACCGTCTTCGAGCACCTTCACCTGCTGTTCGACGGCCTCGAGCCGGCCGCGGCAGAAGGCGAGCAATTCGGCGCCGCGCCGGTAGTTGTCGAGGAGCCGGTCGAGCGGGAGTTGCCCGGCTTCCATGGCGACGACCAGACGGTCGAGCTCACCGAGCGCGGCCTCGTAACTGGCGGGCTGCGCAGGCATTGCCGGGCCTGGCGACGCGTCGGGGGCAGCGGGCGCTGAAAGAGGTGGCTTGGCCATCGAGACGGTTCAAACCTGCAATTGTAGTCAGCCCGGACGACCGCAACCGCCCTGCCGGCCGGGAGGTCGGCCTTCGAACGCTCGGGCCGAACCCCCCGGGTACAATCAGCCCCCCGCCTGCCGATCGAGGCAATTTCTTCGTCCGGCCTCTTGCCCTCGAGGCTTACCCGCCCGCCAGCCGCCCACTTCCGCGCCCTTTGACTCTGGAGAACTCGGGGACCATGTCCAATCTGGGTGTCACTCCCCTCGCGCTCGAGCGCAGCCACTCGCAACTCTCGGTCAGCAGCTACTTCGATCCCGACCTTTTCCGGCGCGAGCAGGCGCTGCTGTTCCAGCGCGGCCCGCGCTACCTCGGGCATGTACTCGCGGTGCCGGAGGTCGGCGATTTCCACACCTTGGCGCAGGAAGGCGAGGGCCGGGCGCTGGTGCGGACCTCGCGCGGCGTCGAGGTGATTTCCAACGTGTGCCGGCATCGCCAGGCGCTGATGCTGCGCGGGCGCGGCACGACCGGCACCCACGTCGTCTGCCCGCTGCATCGCTGGACGTACGACCTCCACGGGCAACTCGTCGGTGCGCCGCACTTCGCGGACGACCCCTGTCTCAACCTCACGAACTATCCCGTCCAGCAGTGGAACGGGCTGCTGTTCGAAGCCGGTCCGCAGGCCGGCGAGCGGCGTGTGGCGGCCGAACTCGCGGCGATCGGGCCCGCGGCGGAACTCGATTTCGACGGCTACGTCTTCGACCACGCCCAGGTGCACGAGTGCGACTACAACTGGAAGACCTTCATCGAGGTGTATCTCGAGGACTATCACGTCGCGCCGTTCCATCCCGGGCTCGGCCAGTTCGTGACCTGCGAGGACCTGCGCTGGGAGTTCGGCCGCCACCATTCGGTGCAGACGGTGGGCGCGAAGAACGCGCTCGCCAAGGCCGGCTCGCCGGCCTACCGGAAGTGGCACGAGGCGGTCCTCAACTACCGCGGGAGCCGCTACGCCGACCCGGTGCCGCGATACGGCGCGATCTGGCTCACCTATTACCCGGCGACGATGGTCGAGTGGTATCCGCACGTGCTGGTCGTCTCGACGCTGCATCCCAAGGGGCCGCAGAAGACGATCAACGTCGTCGAGTTCTTCTATCCGGAGGAGATCGCGGCGTTCGAGCGCGAGTTCGTCGAAGCCGAGCAGGCAGCGTACTGGGAAACCTGCGCCGAGGACGACGAGATCGCGCTGCGCATGGACGCCGGCCGGCGCGCCCTGATGGACCGCGGGGACGACGAATCAGGCCCGTACCAGAGCCCGATGGAAGACGGGATGCAGCAGTTCCACGAGTGGTATCACGCCACCATGAGCGCTGCCCCGGCGACGCCGCCGCCGGTCGAACCGCCGGCCAGAGTCGCGCCGATCCGGCCCGGTCCCTCGCGCGTGCCGCGCGCTTGAGCGGGCGAGCAGCGCGATCCGTCGGCGAGGGGCGCCCGCGGCCATGAAGGGCCGCGGCCTCTCGCCCTCCTGGCTGATGGTGCTGGCGTCGTTCCTGTTCGCGACGATGGGCGTCTGCGTGAAGCTCGCGTCGGCACGTTATGCGACCGGCGAGATCATGTTCTACCGCGGCCTGACCGGCGCGGTGCTGATGACGGCACTCGCCCGGTCGCGCCGGGTGAAGCTCGCGACACGGGTGCCGGCGACGCACTTCTGGCGCAGCGTCGCCGGCGTCACCGCGATGTTCCTGTGGTTCTACGCGCTCGGCAATCTGCCGGTCGCCACCGCGATGACGCTCAACTACATGTCGTCGGTCTGGATGGCGCTCTTCATGGTGGGCGGCGCCGCCATGATGGGCAGTCGCCGGGTCGACGGGCGGCTCATCGCAACCGTGCTGCTCGGCTTCGCCGGCGTGGCGCTCGTGCTGCGGCCGACGATCGGCGAGAACCAGCTCTGGCATGGCCTGATCGGCCTGATCTCGGGCATGATTTCGGCGATGGCATACCTGCAGGTGACGGCGCTCGCGCGTGCCGGCGAGCCCGAGATCCGGATCGTCTTCTACTTCTCGATCGGCGGATCGGCCTTCGGCCTCGTCGCCACGCTCTTCACCGGCATGCACACGCACACCCCGCAAGGCCTCGGGCTGCTGATCGGCGTCGGCGTGCTGGCGACGGTGGCCCAGCTGATGATGACGCGGGCCTACAGCACCGGCCGAACCCTCGTCAATGCGAGCCTGCAGTACCTCGGCATCGCGTTCTCGTTCGGCTATGGTCTGCTGCTCTTCGACGACCCGGCGAGCTGGATGGCCTTCGCCGGCATGGCGCTGATCGTCGCGGCCGGCCTCGCCGCCACGTCGCTGCGCACCCGCGTCGTGCCGCCCGACCTCGTCGACGCGCCGCCGGAATCCTGAAGAACCCGACCACCAGTGCGACCATGACCGACCTCCACCGCACCCTCATCTCCGCTACCGAGCTGCGCGCGCTCGACCCGGCAACGACCGCCCTGCTCGACTGCGGCTTCGATCTCGCCGATGTCGACGCCGGCGAGCGCAGCTGGCGCGAGGGCCACCTGCCCGGCGCGCACTACCTGCACCTCGACCACGACCTCTGCGGCGCGAAGACCGGCCGCAACGGCCGCCACCCGTTGCCCGCGCGCGCCGACTTCGCCCGCACCCTCGGGCGCTGCGGCGTCGGGCCGACGACCCAGGTCGTCGCGATCGACCGGCAGGGCGGCATGTTCGCGGCGCATCTCTGGTGGATGCTGCGCTGGATGGGGCACGAGGCGGTCGCCGTGCTCGACGGCGGCGTCGCCGCCTGGGTCGCG